>CANQIG010000006.1 GCA_947623765.1 uncultured Clostridia bacterium
AAGCTCTCCAAAGGAACGGCAGTGTTGAGAACACGGTTCGCCCGGTTCTGTCCGTTCCGGACAGCGTCCAGGATCCGATTCTCGGTGCAGCGGTAGGCGTAGGTGGAAAACGCGGCGCCTCCGGAAGGGGAAAATGTACGTGCCGCGAACAAAAGCCCCAGAAGCCCTTCCTGCAGAAGGTCGTCGCGCTCAAAGGGATAGATCCCGCCGAAACGCGCCGTCAGCCGCCGGATCATGCGCATGGAACGCGCGACAAGGACGGAAAACGCGTCCGTGTCGCCCCGCTGAAATGCGCCCGCAAGCGCCTCGTCTGAAGCGCTTGTTTCGTCTTTGATCCTTTCCGTTTCCTTCATAGGCACGCTCCCGATTACTGCTTGCATTTATAATACAACAATTAACAGTCATTGTCAAGAAAAGAATTCTGAATTTAACCAATTTTTTTCTTCTGGTTTTTCAAATTTGTCTGTTTCGACAAAAACAACTTTCCCTTGCGCGATTTCGACATTTGGTATATAATGGAACCAGTTTGAGCAAGGGGGCTGCGCGATGGTTGAAAAAGTTCTCAGCATGGGTCTCTTCGGGATGCAGGCATTCCCGGTGGAAGTGGAGGCGGATCTCTCCGCCGGCCTCCCCGCGTTCGATCTGGTCGGCCTCCCCGACACAGCGGTCAAGGAATCGCGGGACCGCGTCCGCGCAGCGCTCAAAAACTGCGGATTTGAATTTCCGGTCAGCCATATCACAATGAACCTCGCGCCCGCCGACAAACGCAAGGAGGGCCCGATCTACGACCTTCCCCTGCTGATCGCGCTCCTGCGCGTCACGGGACAGCTTCGCGCGGATCTGCGCGATTCCGTCTTTATCGGAGAACTCTCCCTTGGCGGAGACGTCCGGCCCGTGCGCGGCGTGCTCACCATGGCGCTGGAAGCGGCCAGAATGGGTGCCAAGCGCTTCTTTGTCCCCGCTGGAAACGCCCGGGAGGGCTCTGTCGTGGAGGGCATCGAAGTCTATCCCGTCCCAAACGTTTTCGCCCTTCTGGAACATCTGCGGGGCGGAGCGGCGCTCGAGCCGGTCGAGCCCTACCGCCCAAACGGAAAGCAGTCGTCCATTCAGCCGGATTTCGCGGACGTGAAGGGCCAGGCGCAGGCAAAGCGCGCTCTGGAGATCGCGGCGAGCGGCGGGCACAACGTCCTTTTGATCGGCTCGCCGGGCTCGGGGAAAAGTATGCTCGCGAAGCGCCTCCCTTCCATCCTCCCTGAGATGACCTTCGCGGAAATGGTCTCCACCACGGAGATCCATTCGATCGCCGGGAAGCTCCCAAGCGATACGCCGCTCATCGAGACGCGCCCCTTCCGCGCCCCGCATCACACGATCTCCGGCGCGGGCCTCTCCGGCGGCGGCTCAGTGCCGCGCCCCGGGGAGATCTCCCTCGCCCACAACGGCGTCCTCTTTCTGGACGAGCTCCCCGAATTTTCCCGCGCCTCGATGGAGACCATGCGGCAGCCGCTGGAAAACGGCGTCGTCACGGTCTCGCGCGTCAACGGGACCGTCGAATTTCCCTGCCGCGTCATGCTGGTCGCGGCGATGAACCCCTGCCCGTGCGGATACTACGGGCATCCAACGCGCCCATGCACCTGCTCTGAGAGCGCCGTACATCGCTATCTGGGCCGCGTCTCCGGCCCTCTGCTGGACAGGATCGACATCCACGTCGACGTGCCTCCCGTGGAATTCGACGCGCTCTCGAACACCGAGAAGGAGGAGAGTTCCGCCGCCATCAAGGCACGCGTAGACGCCGCGCGGGCCATCCAGCAGGACCGCTTTCGCGGAACCGACGTCCGCTGCAACGCGGAGATCCCGCCGGAAATGCTGCACGAGGTCTGCGAGACGGAAGCTGCTGCCGACGAGGTCCTGCGCGTCGCCTTTGAGCGGTTCGGCCTCTCCGCGCGCGCCTATGACCGCGTGTTGAAGGTCGCGCGCACGATCGCCGACCTTGACGGCGTGGCGCGGATCACCGCTGCGCACGCGGCGGAAGCCGTGCGCTACCGCACGCTCGACCGCAAATACTGGAACCGCCGGTAAAACCGGACCGCTTTCGCGGGACCGACGTCCGCTGCAACGCGGAGATCCCGCCGGAAATGCTGCATGAGGTCTGTGAGACAGAACCGGCTGCCGATGAGGTCCTGCGCGTCGCCTTCGAGCGATTCGGCCTCTCCGCGCGCGCCTACGACCGCGTTTTGAAGGTCGCGCGGACGATCGCCGACCTCGACGGCGCAGCGCGGATCACCGCCGCGCACGCGGCGGAAGCCGTGCGTTACCGCACGCTCGACCGCAAATACTGGAACCGCCGGTAAAACCGGCTCGCTTCCGCGGGACCGACGTCCGCTGCAACGCGGAGATCCCGCCGGAAATGTTGCACGAGGTCTGCGGGACGGAACCGGCAGCCGACGAGGTCCTGCGCGTCGCATTCGAGCGGTTCGGCCTCTCCGCGCGCGCCTATGACCGCGTTTTGAAAGTCGCGCGCACGATCGCTGACCTCGACGGCGCAGCACGGATCACCGCCGCACACGCGGCAGAGGCCGTGCGCTACCGCACGCTCGACCGCAAATACTGGAACCGCCGGTAAAAAAGAATTTGCCGCAGAAAACGGACGCCGCAGGATCCTGCGGCGCCCGTACTTGTATGTCCGTTTTTCAGGTGAGGCAATCCGGGACCTCATACCCGTATGTGTTTTTCTGATAGTTCGGGCTGGTTTTCCTCGCTTCGTCGTAGTTCGCGTAGGAGAAAACCTTTGCCTCAGCGAGCCTGCGGTAATACAGGCCGACATAGCACTGCCCGCCCGCTTGGTTCCACTTCACGAGCTCGCTCCCGAAGGTATACGCATCCACGTAATTCAGATCGCGCTGCATCCCAAAGAGATTGGTCAACCGCACATACCCGCTGCGGACCCAGCCTTCGGTCGCACCATTGGAAACATGGTACCAGATACCGTTCGACGATCCTCCCCACGCACCGTTCACGTAGAGAAGATCCCCCGCTTTGAACGAGCCGACCGGTCGGTTACTCGCGCTGTGGTCCGAATAGATCCACATATCGTTCGTTGCGGATGCGTTCAGGACGGTGTTGCCGAGCCCTTCCGGCAGCCTCACGGCATTCAAGATCACATCGCGCACCGTGCTGCTATTCAGCCAACTTGTGCCCACATTGTAGGTGAAGCTGACGAGTGCGTCAAACTGGCACTGGCTGATCAGAAGCCCATTGCTCTGTACAAACCGGTTGACCTCCGAAGTGTACGAACCGGCGTTGACCGTCTCTGCCAGCATGGCACGAGCCTCGATGGGCGTGAGGTTGTTGTAGAAACTCGTATTCAGAGAAACGACTTTGCCGTAACCGACCGTGGGAACACCGACGATCCGATCCGGTTCCACAGTGGAGACATACCCCTCGAAAGATGCGAGGATCTCCAGCATCTCATCGCTCATTCTGCGCTCGTCGGAAGACGTCTGCGTCACCCCAGCAGTGGAAACCACCAGGACCGTAAACTCCTTATAGCTCTGGCTATAGCCCTGTCCGGAGGTAGAATAGGCGCGCAACGTATACAGACCGGGCGTCGAGACTTTCGCCTTCGCCGTAAAGACGCGCGTCTGATTGATACCCGTCGTTTCAGAAGTATATGTACTCGTATCATATTCGGCCATGGATCCGACGACCTCAAATCGGACCCCGGTCTTTTCCGCATCTGTCACGGCGACCAGGTCAAAAACTGTGTCGACCGGGACTACATTCGGCGATGAATAGGCATACCGAACCGCTTCCGGCTCCGTGACATTGACCGCCAGCACGGAATCTCCAACTGTGACCCGCGCAGTACCGACGTTCGCGGCGTACAGGAAGACCTGCCCGGACGCGCCGGACGTGACGCTCACAATGTTCGAGTCAGAACTCCAAGCACCGTCGCCCTGCGTATAGAAGGTCTGGTATTTCGGGAGGGTGATGGTCTGCGTCGCCGTAGAACTGTACGGATCGTAGTCTACAACATAGTCATCCGAGACATAACCCTCTTTCCCGTCGCTCGTCCGCACATGGACCCAGTCCAAATTATTGCGGTCGATGACTTCAAGAATGGTACCAGACTTGACGACGTCGAGTATTTTCCCGCCCAAGCTGGGACTCTCACGGAATCTCAGCTCATCCGCGGTGACTTGAACAAATTTCTTCGTCGCCGTAGAACCGGGGACCGGCGTAGCGGTCGGGACCGCCGCGCTGGGATCAAGATCGTCTATGTTGCCGGAGAGGACCGTCACATAGGCGGCAGAAAGATAGCCGTTCCTGCCGTCCTCCAGGGAAACACGGTACCAGTCTCCCTCTGACTTGCTTGCAGCAACTTCATAGATGCGGACCGTAGTTGCCTTCCGGACAATATCGAGAATGGAATAGGTGAATCCCGGGCCCTGCCGGAGGCTGAGATCGGCAAGCGTCATGCCGTAGACCCCGGTCCCTGGGGCGGGAGATGCCGTCGGGACGGGCGTGCCGGGAACAAGCGAGCCGGAAGTGATCCGAACATACTCCGCATAAACATAGCCCTCGCTTCCGTCCGAAGCCTTTACCTTATACCAAGTCTCGCTCGTCTTTTCCAGAATGCTGACCTTTGTGCCGTATCCGAGCTGCCCAAGCGCACCGTACGTCGTTCCAGGTCCTTTGCGAAGAATAAGCCCATCCTTCGCTGTCACTTCGGCGACGACGCTCTCACCGGGACGGGGCGTCGCACCGACAGGCGCAGTCGGCGCAGGCGTTACAGACGGGGCCGCCGTCTGCGACGGGGTAGTATACGAAACGATATCCAGATAGATCGAGTAAATGTACCCGGTCTTCGTCGTCGTTCCATTCGAAGTGAAGCGAACACCGAACCACTCCGGGTTGCTCATATCCGTCACAGAGACCGTGATCCCTGCCGGAAGGACGTCCACCACAGACGTGCCCGTGCCCTGCCCGCTGCGGACATTGACCGTCACGGTCGTCTTCGCGGTCGCCACCTCGGAGGTACCGGAAGGCGCGGGCGTAGCGGTGGCAGTCGGCGCAGAGGTCGTGGTCGTACCGTTCGGGTTCACCACGTAAACATCATTCACCAAAACATATCCGCGCGTACCGTCCGACAATTCAACACCGACGAAGCCCGTATTGTTCAGGGAGAAAACAGAGAGCACCACGCCGCGTCCAATCGCTCCAACCGTTGAAGAAGAAAGATCTTCACGCTCGTAAAGCTTTGAAGAAGTGAGCGTCGTCGCATAAGCACCAGAAATCAGACCTCCGCTGGTGCTCGGCGTGGAGGTGGACGGCGTCGACGAGAGATTCAAATATTCCGAGTACACGTATCCGGAATACCGGACACTTCCCATCGTCAAAGACACACCGTACCAATCTGGGTCACTGGTGTCAGTGACGGTCACCGAGGTGCCCGTGGGGATCACCATCAAGGCTTTCGTGTTGGTGCTTTTCCCCTCCCGCAGGTTGACCCCGGTTGTGGTCGTCGCGGAGATCTCTTCTGCGGAGACCGCCAGCGGGAACGCGCTGAGGAGGAGCACCAGCACCAAGAGAAGAGAGATCCTTCTCTTCAAAGGTGTTACGGCCATCTTTTGCATACGATCTACTTCCTTTCTGTAAGGCTGTTCGACTTTACAGCATTTTCCAGAGGATCCCGGCAAAAAAGCGTCAAAATCGCGCCGTTTTTCCGGCTGTCACAAGATTCCCCTTTTCAGCAGGCAGGGACACAATACGCCCGTAAAGGGTTTTATGTTACTCATTGTACCATAACGGTTACAAAATTGCAACAATTTTCGGAATTTTTTCTCAGATCCGCAATATCTTGCGTACCGCTGATTCTTGTTTCCATATCTTGCCCAAATTCTTGCAGTTTCGGCCTGTTTTGATGTCGGTATTTACGACTTTTTGCGCCCGATCCAGCTCTCATGTAAAGGAAATCACAGGAAAAACTTTACACTGAATATGGAACGAAAGTGGGAATTATGTCAATATATGGGAACTATGAAACGAGAAACAAAGAAAAACAGCACATCCCCTTGCATCTCCTCTATCTATACTTATACCACATCTTCCGAGGAAATACAAGATGAGAACCGCACAAAAATCTCTTCTTTCTCTTTTTCTTTTTCCAAATCGATCAGGAATGCTTCCTCAAGTCCATCCTTCGCCCCAAGACGAACTCTTCCCTGCCATTCTGCCCGTCGTTTTCGGTTACATCTCCCCCTTCTTTCCCCGTCGAGCAATGCTCTGGCAACCGCAACATTGACACCCGAATTATGTTTCCTTGAAGCTCGCAACACGTATAGGAGCGCAGCTTTTCGTTCATTCGTAAACGTGAAGAAGTCTCTGTTCTGCGGTGCAATAAACGGCTTTTCCTACCTAACCTTTTCTCCCTTTCCCCACTTCAAAGAAAAAGCCGCCGCGCTCCAATGGGAACGCGGCAGCCATATCTTTGTTTGAAATTGGATCAAAGCTTTTCGACGATCGCTTTCGTATCGCGGGCGATGACAAGCTCTTCGTTCGTCGGGATCACATAGACCGCGACCTTGCTGTCCTCAGCCGAGATCTTCTTCTCCACCCCGTGGACGCCGCGGTTGGCGTCGCTGTCAAACTTGATGCCGAGGTAATCCATATTGGTGCAGATCCGCTCGCGGAGCGCGTCCTGGTTCTCGCCGAGGCCCGCCGTAAAGACGATGGCGTCGACGCCGTTCAGCGCGGCAGCGTACTGGCCGATGAACTTCTGGATCTGATAGACCAGCATCTCGTGCGCGAGGATCGCGCGCGGATTGCCCTCCCGCTCCGCCTTCGTCACGTCGCGGTCGTCGCTGGAGACGCCGGAAATACCGAGCAGGCCGGACTTCTTGTTGAAGAGGTCGGAGAGCTGAGACGGCGTGAGGTTCTCCTGCTCCGCGATAAACGTGACGACCGAGGGATCGAGCGTTCCGGTGCGCGTGCCCATCATAAAGCCGTCGAGCGGGGTGAGGCCCATGCTGGTGTCGATGACCTTGCCGTCCTTGATCGCGGCGATGGAGGAGCCGTTGCCGATGTGGCAGGTAATGACCTTCATGTCCTTCAGGTCCTTCCCCATCAGTTCCGCAAGGCGGTGGCTGACATAACGATGGGAAGTTCCGTGGAAGCCGTAGCGGCGGATCTTATATTTCTCATAATACTCATAGGGAACGGCGAACATATACGCCTTCGGCGGCATCGTCGAATGGAAGGCGGTGTCAAACACGACGACCTCCGGGACCTTCTCGCCGAAGACCTCGATGCAGGCGCGGATGCCCTGCACATGGGCGCTGTTGTGGAGCGGAGCAAGCGGGATCAGGCTCTCGATGCCCTCGATGACCTTCTCGTCCACGAGAACGGATTCGCTGAAGATCGAACCGCCCTGAACGATGCGGTGGCCGATGGCTGCGACTTCGCTGAGCTCCTTGATGACGCCGACTTCGCTGTCGAGCAGCGCGTTTTTGACCTGCTGGAACGCCTCGGTGTGGTTTTTCATCTCCACTTCGAGATGGCGCTCGCGGCCGTCCGCGGTCTTGTGACCGAAGATGCCCATCGGAAGACCGATTTTCTCGCAGTTGCCTTTGGCGAGCATCTGCTCGTTGTCCATGTCGATGAGCTGATACTTCAGCGAAGAGCTGCCGGCGTTGATGACTAGAATTTTCATGATGAACCCCCTAAAACTTTGAAAACGGCAGTCGAAACGCAGAAAAAAATCAACGCGCGGCTTGCCAGATTCTCCAAGATGCGGTATGATATGTACCAGTATAATACAAATCTCCGAAAAATGCAAGGAGTTTCACGAAAAATGGCTCTGAAAAAAGCAATTTCCGGCGTCGTTTGCGAGCTGGACCCGCCGCATAACGGCCATCGGTATCTTTTTGAGCGGGCAAAATTCTCGGGCGCGGCGCTCATCGCGGTCATGAGCGGCAATTTCGTCCAGCGCGGCGCTGCGGCTGTCCTTGACAAATGGAACCGCAGCCGCATCGCGCTCTCCATGGGTGCAGATCTCGTCGTGGAACTGCCGGTCCCGTGGGCGGTCTCGACGGCGGAGCGCTTCGCTGTGGGCGGCGTCGCCCTGCTCGATGCGCTGCACGCGGACACCGTCGTCTTCGGCAGCGAATGCGGAGACGCCGAAGCGCTGCAGCGCGTCGCGGACTGCCTGCTCTCCCCCGCCTTTTCGGAAACGTTGCGCCCGCTCCTGCAAAACGGGAGCTCCTTTGCCGCCGCGCGCCAGACCGCCGTCGAAAAGCTGCTCGGCGCTTCTTCCGGCGCGCTGCTCGCCGAGCCGAACAACATCCTCGGCGTCGAATACTGCAAGGCCATCCGGACCCTCGGCGCGGACCTGACCGCCGAGACTGTCCGCCGCCTCGGCGCGGCACACGATGGTTCTAAACCGGAAGCGCCCTTCGCTTCCGCCTCTTGGATACGCTCGCAAGATCATACCGGCGCGGACCTCTCCGCGTTTGTCCCCGAGGAGACGCTCCGGGCGATCCAAAAAGAAAAAGAGGCCGGACATTATCCGGCCTCCCTGCAACATCTCGACCGCGCGATCCTCGCGCACCTGCTCACGGTCGACGCGGAAATGCTCCGCCGCGTCCCGGACGTCTCCGAAGGGTTGGAGCATCGGATCCTCGAAGCCGCAAGAACCGCGGAAAACGTTACCGCACTCTGCGACTTTGTAAAAACGAAGCGGTACAGCCACGCCCGCATCCGCCGGATCGTGCTGTCCGCGTTTCTCGGCCTCACGAACGACCTTCCAGCACTTCCGCCGTATATCCGCATACTCGGCATGACAGAAACGGGCGCTTCGCTGCTGGAAAAGGCCGCGCTGCCCATCCTGGCGCGCGCCGTGGACGCGAAGACGCTCGGTGGTGGCGCCGCCCGCGTCCTCTCCCTCGAATCGCGCGGGGACGACCTCTATTCCCTCTGCACCGAGCCGCGCCGCCAGGCGGGCCTGACCTTCACCGAAAAGCTCACCCGCTTTTCCAAACCGGATGGACCCGCAGCCCAATGAACCGCCGACCGTCACAAACTCATTCATTCGCTGAACGTGACGCCCAGCATCCGCTCGCTGTATTCGTGCTCCACGAGATAGACGATGTGCCCGAGGCTCCCTTCCCCTGCAAATCGCGTATAATCGAAGAAGTTTTCCGTATGCGGCAGCCAGAGCAGTTCGTTTTCCTCGCCGTACACGTCGACCGGCCGTTTCAGCCTTCCAAACCAGATCTCCACGACGCAGTCGGCGTAGTCGTAGGAAAAATCCCCGAAGTGGCGCAGTTCGATGTCCTCCCGGGTGATGCCCGTTTCCTCGAACATCTCCCGGTAGGCCGCGTCCTCGCTGCTCTCGCCCGCCTCCCGCTTGCCGCCGACAAAGTTATAAAGGCCCAGATACGGCTGTTTTCTCCGCTTGCAGCAGAGCAGCTTCTCGCACGTCGGGTCGTACACGCCGATGATGTTGTACCGAATCATGGAACGCCTCCATAGACAAAGTGCCGGACAGTGGCAAATGCACTGCCCGGCATCCTTTCTTTCTTTATTTTACCTCGACGGTCCAGCCGAGTTCATCCACGACCTTGCCGGTCTGGATCCCGGTCACCGTGTCGTAGAGCTTCTGGCTGACAGGCCCGATCCCGCCGTCCGCGATCGTCATGACGTCGTTCTCGTACCGCAGCGCGCCGACCGGGGAGATGACCGCCGCCGTGCCGCTGCCCCAGCATTCCTCGAGCGCGCCGGTGCGCGCCGCCTCGACCAGCTCGTCGACCGAGATCCGGCGTTCTTCCACATCCATGCCCCAGTGCTTGCACAGGTCGATGCAGGAAGCGCGGGTGACGCCGGGCAGGATGGAACCCGTCAGCATCGGCGTGACGACCTTGCCGTTGATCTTGAAGAAGATGTTCATCGCGCCGACTTCCTCGATGTACTTGCGCTCCACACCGTCAAGCCAGAGGACCTGCGAATAGCCCTCGTCGTGCGCTTTCACCTGCGCCGCAAGGCTCGCGACATAGTTGCCGCCGGTCTTCGCCTCGCCGATACCGCCGCGCACCGCGCGCACATAATCGTCCTCGATCCAGATCTTCACCGGATCGAGACCGCTCTCGTAGTACGCGCCGGAGGGAGACAGGATAATGATGAACTTATAGGTATTCGACGGGCGGACGCCGAGGAACGGGTCCGTCGCGATGATGAACGGGCGGATGTAGAGCGACGTGCCCGGCGCGGTCGGGATCCAATCCCGATCGACGGAGACGATCGTCTTGATCGCGTTCAGGAAGTCGTCCTCCGGAACGGGCGGGATGCAGAGCCGCCGGTTGGAGTTGTTCGCGCGCTCGATGTTCTTATTCGGGCGGAACAGAAGGATGCGGCCATCCTCCGTCTTATAGGCCTTGAGGCCCTCGAACATCTCCTGCCCGTAATGGAAGACCATCGCGGAGGGTTCCAGAGAAATGCTCTGGTACGGAACGACCGCCGGGTCGTGCCAGCCCTTCTCGGTGCTATACTCCATGATATACATATGATCGGTAAAGATCTTTCCGAAGCCCAGCTTGGACTGATCCGTCGGTTTCGTTTTCGGTGTTTTGGTACGCTCGATCCTGATTTCCTGCATGATGCGCTACACTTCTTTCAAGCGGTCTCTGCCGCATATATTTTTCTCATTATAGCACGGAAGCGGGGATTTTGCAAGTTTCATGCACGAAAATTGCAGGGGACATTCGACGAAGTTCTTTCCCCCCATCCCGCGGATTTTATGCCGTGTCACGAGATTTGCACGCGAAGTCCCTTGGGAAGCCGATTTTTGAGCACCCCGTCCGACGCTTTCCCAAAGCCCATCGTCACGCCCTCGACTGCAGCGGCAGCGTAACCGCGCTGCAGATCCGCGGCGATCTCCTCCCCCCGGAGAAACGCCGCCGCGCGCGGATCGTCGAACGAGAGCGAAAGCACATTCCGAATCGTCTCCGGCCTGTGCGCCATAAAAGCGCCGTGCAGCGGTTCCAATCGGTTCTTCTTGACCTCGGCAAACTCACACCCCGCGCGCACGATCCGCAGGCCGGAAAGCTCCGGCACCGCATCGGGCAGCAGCAGGATCTTATCCCCCACAC
This sequence comes from uncultured Clostridia bacterium, assembly GCA_947623765.1. GTDB lineage: Bacteria > Bacillota > Clostridia > Oscillospirales > Acutalibacteraceae > Hominenteromicrobium. The sequence continues at coordinate 11,142 of CANQIG010000006.1, forward strand.
GGAGAAGATCTCCCGGCGCGTCGAGAAAGAGCGCACTGTATAGCTCCTCCGCGCCGTCCAAGCCGGAAGTCGACACAGAACCTTTCGTATTCATGCTCTCCACAGTGCACGGCCCGTCTTTTCGCCGCATCCGCGCGGCAAAATGGCCTTCCCCGCCGTCCATCGGAAAGACGCGCACGGCGTCCATCCCAAACGCTCTCCGCCCGAAGGAGACATCCGGCGTCTCCAATTCAAAGTCGCCGTTCTCCCGGAGAAAACGCTCCACGACCCCCTCGTTTTCTTCGAGAGAAAACGTACAAGTCGAATAGACCAGCACGCCGCCCGGGCGAACACACGACGCGGCACTCTGCAGAATGGCGCTCTGCCGCTTCACGCAGGCCAGAACGTGCTCCTCGCTCCACGCCCGGACAGCCTCCTCATCCCGTCGGAACATTCCTTCCCCGGAACACGGGGCATCGACGAGCACGCGGTCAAAAAAGCCGGGAAAGCGTTCCGCGAGGCGCTCCGCCGAAACGCAGGAGACGACGGCGTTGCGCACGCCCATCCGCTCCAGATTCGACGCAAGCACCAAGGCGCGGTTCGGGACGATCTCGTTCGCCCAAAGCAGCCCGGTATCCCGTGTGAGCGCCGCGATCTGCGTGGATTTGCCGCCCGGCGCGGCGCACAGGTCCAGCACCCGCTCCCCGGGCTGGGGATCGAGCAGCGTCACCGCAGAGCTCGCGGAAGGTTCCTGTGCGTAAAATGCCCCTGCATGGTATAGCGGGAAGGACGACATCCGAACGCCGGCGGGCGCCTCGAACGACAGCGAAGAAAACGGCGTCCGCGCGGATGGAAACGGCAGCGTGCGGAACAGCGTATCCGCGTCGCATTTGAGCGGATTCAGGCGAATGCCGCGGCGGTGCGGCTCCGAATAGCAGGCGAGGAACGCGGGAAACTCCGCGCCGAGCAACTTCTGCATTCTACTTAGAAAACGGGCGGGCAAGTCCAACAGTAAACCCTCCATGAAGAATTTGACAGCTCCCCGCGCGCATAGAACCGAAAAGACCGGCAATAATACGCAGCGGAAGGGGTGATTACCTTGAATAACAGCAATTACAATTCCAACAGTTCCAAGAACAACGGCAATCCGAAGTCCGGAAACTCCAAGAACGGCAGCGAGCAGAATTCCTCCAACCGCAGCCAGAACCAGAACGGCGAAAACGGCAAGAACAAAGAGAACAACGACTAAAACCCAGCAGCGAAAAAAGCAGGCGGCTATTCCCCGTCTGCTTTTTCTTTTTTCATTCTCTTTTTGACGGAACGCAGCAGCTCCGAGATGGTCCGGTCGTCGGAGCGCGCGGACCGGAATCCCTCTCCCGTGATCTCGCCTGCGTCGCCGACCATGACGAACGCCTCCGGGTCCGTTTCCCGGACGATCGCGCTGATCCGCGCGACCTCGAAGCGGCGGACGGCACACAGGAGCATCTCCCCCTCGCGCTTCAAATAGCCGCCGCGCGACCGCAGAAACGTGACGCCGCGCTCCATTTCATCCAGGATGCGCTGTCCGATCTCCTCCGATCTCTCAGAGACGATGAAAAACAGCTTTCCGCTCCCCACATCGACGCCGTAGAGCACCGCGTCGATGATCTTTGTGGAAACAAAGACAAACACGCAGGCGTAGACGGCGCTCTCCAAGCTTTGAAAGACGAACGCGGAGGCGAGGATCACACAGCCGTCCGCGAAAAGCATCAGCTTCCCCATAGACAGAAAGCGCAGCCGCGCGTTCAGGACCCGCGCGATCATATCCGTGCCGCCCGTCGTCGCCCCTCGCATGAAGACCAGAGAGAGTCCAAGTCCCTCGCAGACGCCTCCGAGCAGCGTGTAGATCACAGGGTCCCCGTGGTAGGGGACCGCGACGATCCCCACCAGATCGATGGCGAGCGCATTCAGCGTGATCGCAGCCATCGATTTCGCGACCAGCTTATACCCGATCTCCAGTCCTGCCCAGAGGATGATCGGGATGTTGATGAGGAACACAACGGCGCCGATGGGCGTGCCAAAGACATAGTTCAGCATCGTCGCGACGCCCGTCACGCCGCCCGGCGCGATGTTGTTCGGCGCGGAAAAGCAGTTGACGCTGACGGCGTAGATCAGCGAACCCAGCGTCATCAGCAGGATGTCGAGCACAACCTCCCGCGCTTTTTTGCGGATCTTCCGTTCAATCATGCTTCTCTGTCTCCTCCGCAAAATCGGCGATCGCCCGGAAAAAATCGAGGATCCGTTCCCTTTGCCCGGTCAGGTACAGATAACCGAACAGGCATTCCAGCGCGGTCGCCCCGTGATACGCCGCGACTTCGGCGTTCTTCGGCACATGGCCGACATGGGCGTTTCGTCCGCGCCGGCAGATATCCGCCTCGGTTTCGGTGAGCAGCGGCTCCAGGACACTGTGCAGCGCGCGCGACTGAAACGCGCAGTTGGAGAAAGAGACCCCTCGGCCGTGCAGCTTTTTGACGGGACAGTTTCCCGCACCGACAATATGTGTGCGCACGAGCAGTTCGTACACGCTGTCGCCCACATACGCCAGCGTCAGCGGGCTCATCTCCTGCACGGAAAGCCCGTCAGGTGCAAAAGAACGGATCGGCTCCATGAGCGCTTCTCTCCTCAGTTCACAAAGTTGAATTCCACGTCGTAAATGCTGACGGTATCTCCCTCTTCGATCCCCGCCGCGCGCAGCGCTTCGATGACGCCGGTGCGCTCGAGGACAAGGTCGAAATACTGAATGGATTCGTAGTCGTCCGGATCGAGCCGCTCGACCAGTTTCAAAAGCCACTCGCCCTCCACAAAGTAAACGCCGTCTTCCTTCCGGATCTCCACCTTGCCGCGCTCGACCTGATCCGCATCGGGCAGAGGCGCGGGTTCCGGCTCGAACCGCTCCACAGGCGGGAGCGTCGAAAGCATCTCGGCGATCTTGTTCAGGAGCGGATCGACCCCGTGCCGGATCGCGGCCATCATCGGGAAGAACGCGTAGCCCTGCGCTTCCACAAAGCGGCGGAAGTCCTCCACGGCTTCGTCGCCGCATAGGTCGCACTTGTTCCCGGCAACGATCATCGGGCGTTCCGCAAGCTCCGGGTTGAACTTCCGCAGCTCCTCGTTGATGATCCGGAAATCCTCCTTCGGGTCGCGTCCTTCGCTGCCCGAAACGTCCACGATATGCACGAGCATCCGGCAGCGCTCGACGTGCCGCAGGAACCGATGCCCGAGGCCGACGCCCTGCCACGCGCCTTCGATGAGGCCGGGGATATCCGCCATCACAAAGGAATTCCCCTCCCCCATCCGCACCACGCCGAGGACCGGCGAGAGCGTGGTGAAGTGGTAATTCGCGATCTCCGGCTTCGCCTCGCTCGACACGGAGACCAGCGTCGACTTCCCGACGTTCGGGAACCCGACCAGACCCACATCGGCGAGCAGCTTCAGCTCCAATTTGAGATCAAAGGCTTCCCCGGGCGTACCGCTCTTCGCAAAGCGCGGCGTCTGCCGCGTGGGGGTCGCGAAATGCGTGTTTCCCCAGCCGCCCCGGCCTCCCTTCGCAATCACGACGTCCCCGTCGTCCGAAAGGTCGGCCATCAGACGCCCGGTCGCCGCGTCGCGGACCACGGTCCCCCGCGGCACCAGGACGACGAGCGGCGGAGCGCTCTTTCCGGCGCAGCGGTTCCCGCGGCCGTTTTCGCCCCGTGCAGCCGCGTATTTACGGCGGTACCGGAAATCCGCGAGCGTCGAAAGGCTTGGGTCCACACGGAAGACGATATCTCCCCCGCGCCCGCCGTCTCCGCCGTCCGGGCCGCCCGCCGCCACATATTTTTCCCGGTGAAAGGAGACCGCGCCGTCTCCTCCGTTTCCGGCCTGCACATGAATCTCCGCGTAATCAATGAACAAAACGCGTTTCCTCCCAAACTCTGTTCCGCGCAAAAAACGGGCCTCTCAAACTGCCAAAGAGACCCGCTTCCTGCAAATTTTACATCCGAACTGCGCTTACTGCTCCAGCGCGTACACGCTGACCTTCTTGCGATCCCGGCCGAGGCGCTCGAAACGCACCTTGCCGTCGATCAGCGCAAACAGGGAATCGTCGGAACCGCGGCCGACGTTCTCTCCCGGATGGATGTGGGTGCCGCGCTGCTTCACCAGAATATTGCCCGCGAGGACGAACTGACCGTCTGCGCGCTTCACACCGAGACGCTTCGACTCGGAGTCGCGGCCGTTCTTGGTGGAGCCCATACCTTTTTTATGCGCGAAGAGCTGAATATTGATCTTAAGCATGATCTTGGCTTCCTTTCTGTAAACCGATTTTCTTTCCCTAGGCTTCCAGGATCTCATACGAGACCGTGAGCCGCTCAGGATACTGTTCTGAAAGCCCCTCGAGATGGAGCTTCAGACCGAGAAGGACATCCCGGCACAGCCGGGCATCCTGTTCGCGAAAGCGGAGCAGCATCTCCCCGTCCTCCGCGATGAGCGCCGTCGGCGATACATGGAGCACCTCCAAGACGGTATTCGCCGTCAGGAACGCGGCAGAGGAGACCGCCGCGCAGAGAATGTCCGAACCGCTTTCGGCCATCCCGGAATGGCCGCGCACGGAAAACCCCGTGAGCGCGCCCTCCGGCGTTGTGTAAAACGAAGCGCGGATCACGTTACGCCTTGACCGCCTCGATCTGCACCTTGGTGTACGCCTGCCGGTGTCCCATCTTGCGCTTCGCGTTCTTCTTAGCCTTGTAGGTGAAGACCGTGATCTTCTTCGACTTGCCGTTCTTGACCACCTTGCCGGTGACCTCGGCGCCTTCCACATACGGCGCGCCGACTTTCGTGCCGTTCTCGTCGCTGATCGCGAGAACCGGGAACTTGACGGTTTCTTCCTCGGCGGCGGCGAGCTTCTCGACAAAGATCACATCGCCGTACTGCACCTTGTACTGCTTCCCGCCCGTTTCGATGACTGCAAACATTCCTTTTTTGCCTGCCTTTGTTTCAGACTCGCTGTCGTGGGCGGGCAAAAACCGCTTAGGTGCCCACAACACGCGGCAAGTTTATTATACCAATCCCGCGCGCCGAAGTCAAGCTTTTTTCAAAACTCCGCCCTTTTTCCGGCGGAAAAAAATAGACGGTTGAAAAAAATCAGACAAGGGTGTATACTGGAGGGGAAATCTTCCCATTTTGAAGGAGGTACGTTTATGATTCGCAAGGAAGCGCTGGAAACCCTCGCTGAACTGCAGAAGAAAATGTATGCGTACGGCGTCGCGATGGCTTCCCTGACGCTGGACGCGGATACCGTCGCGCCGAAGGATACCGCGGAGGGCCGCGGCGTCGCGCTCGGCATTCTCGCCGGCGAGTCGCATAAGCTCTTTGCCAACAAAGAGGTGGGCGATCTGCTCGCGGAGCTCGACGCAGCCAAGGACGAGCTGGACCCGACCGTCCGGCGGCAGGTGGAGGTCCTCAAGCGCGATTATGACCGGATGAGCCGCGTTCCCGCCGAGGAATACATGGAGTACGCCATGCTGCGGAACCAGTCCGGCGACGTCTGGCACAAGGCGAAGGAAAAGAGCGATTTCGCCATGTTCGCACCGGTGCTCGAAAAGCTCATCGCGTGTACCCGCAAATTCGCGGCGTATTACGACAGCACCAAAGCCCCGTACGACGCGCTGCTCAACGAATACGAGCGCGGCATCAACATGGAATATCTCGATTCCTTCTTTGCCTCGCTCCGGGAGCGCATCGTCCCGCTGATCCACGAGATCTCGAAAAAGCCGCAGCCTGACGACAGCTTCCTCAAGAAAGAATATCCCATCGCGAAGCAGCGCGAGTTCTCGGATTATCTGATGGACGTCATCGGACTCGACCGTTCGCACTGCACCATCGGCGAGACGGAGCATCCCTTCACGCTGAACTTCAACAACAAGGACGTGCGCATCACAACGCACTACAAGGAGCACGACGTGTCCGCCTCGATGTACTCCGTGATCCATGAGAGCGGCCACGCGATGTATGAGCTCGGCGTCTCGGACGATCTCCAGTATACCTGCCTCGCAGGCGGCATGACGATGGGCACGCACGAGAGCCAGTCCCGCTTCTACGAGAACCTGATCGGCCGTTCCCTCCCGTTCATTCAGGCGATCTTCCCGAAGATCGTGGAATTCTTCCCGGAGCAGCTCGAAGGCGTTACTGCGGAACAGTTCTATCTCGCGGTGAACCGCGCGGAGCCCTCCCTGATCCGCACGGAAGCGGACGAGCTCACCTATCCGCTCCACATCATGATCCGCTACGAGATCGAAAAGCAGCTCTTCGGCGGCACGCTCGAGGTCAAGGACATCCCCGAGACGTGGAACCGTCTGTACAAGGAGTATCTCGGCGTCGATGTGCCGGACGGCAAGCACGGCTGCCTGCAGGATTCCCATTGGTCCGGCGCGATGTTCGGCTACTTCCCGTCCTACGCGCTCGGCAGCGCCTACGGCGCGCAGATGCTGCGCAACATGGAGAAGGATTTCGACGTCTGGGACGCCGTCGGCAATGGGAACCTCGCCCCGGTCTCCGCGTGGCTCCGCGAGAAGATCCATAAATACGGCGGCGCGAAGGAATCCGCGGAGCTCGTCCGCAGTGCCTGCGGCGGCGCGTTCGATCCCACCGTTTACGCGGACTATCTCGTCGAAAAGTATTCCAAGCTCTACGGCGTAGAAATGTAAAGGAGGCCGTCCGTGAAGCTATATGAGATGGCGGATCGGGTCAGCTTCGGGTTCTCCGCGGAGAACCCGACCGGCTCAAAGAGCGGAGGCTCCCGCGGGAAGGACTGCGAGAAGCTCCGCCCGTGCATCGAGATCGCCCCGGGCGAGACGGCTGTTCTTATGGACGCCGACGGCCCAGGCATGATCCGGCACATCTGGTTCACCGGGTACGTGGGACATTCCTTTATCCTGCGCGTCTACTGGGACGGCGAAGCGTTCCCGTCCGTGGAAGCGCCGCTTTCGGCGTTCTTCGGCTGCGCCTACGACGAAAACGCCGGGGACATGGAGGGCAGGTATCCTTACCTGAACTCCGCCGCCGTGCTCGTCGCGCCGGGCCGCGGCTATAATTCGTACTGGGAGATGCCCTTTCAAAGGCACTGCCGCGTCACCGTGGAGAACCGCGGCGAAACCGCGCAGACGCTCTTCTACATGATCTCCGGCTGGTACGGCGCGGTCCCTGAGAACGCGGGGTATTTCCACGCGCTCTACCGGCAGGAGCACCCCGTGCGGAAAGGCCGCTCCTACGCGGTCGTGGAGGGCATTGCCGGGAAAGGCTGCTTTGTCGGCATGACGCTCGCCGCCGGGATGAACGGGAACAACACGTGCTGGGTCGAAGGAGAGATCAAAATGTATCTCGACGGCGACGCCTTCCCCACCATGAACTACACCGGCACCGAAGATTACTTCTGCGGCTCCTACGGCTTCGGGAACGACATCCTCCTGAAACGTTACCAGACGTATAGCGGCCTCTACGCGGGTATGTTCGCGATCCTCGGCGACCAGCGGGAAATGTACAACCAGCAGCAGCGTTTTCTGCTTTATCGGTGGCACATCCCGGACCCCGTCTACTTTGCGAAGGACTTCCGCATGGTGATGGACAACCTCGGCTGGACCGGCCCGCGTTACGACGATTATACCACCGTCGCTTTCCTCTATCTGGAAAAGCCGACCGTCCTTCCGCACACGCTCCCGTCCGACGCGGAGATGTGTATGCGGTGATCCCGCCGACACCGCTCGCGGCCGGCGGGTCCATACCAAATGAAAAAACGCTCCCGGGGCGGTCTTCCGCCCTGAGAGCGTTTTTTGCACCTGTTTGCAAATTTTAGGAACTTGTCCGTTATTTCGCGTACGTCTCCCGCAGACGGGCGAGGATCGTCTCATCCGCCGGGCAAAACGCATACTGCGGGATCTCCGAAGCGAGGATCCACCGAAGGTCGTTGTGTTCCAGGAGCTTTGGGACGCCGGAGACGATCTTCGCGTGGTACAGCGCGAGGTGAACATCCAGATCCGGATACTCGTGCGTGACCTCCATGAAGAGCTCTCCTGCCTCGATCCCGATATCCAGCTCCTCGCGGCATTCCCTTTGAAGCGCTTCTTCGGGCGTCTCCCCCGGCTCGATCTTCCCGCCGACAAATTCCCAGAGCAGTCCTCTCGCCTTATGTGCGGGCCGCTGGCAGATCATGAAACGGTCCCCGTCCCAGATCAGCGCCGCGACCACTTCGGCGTGCTTCTTCCCCCCGCTCATAGGACGCAGTATTTCGCCATGTATTCCTCCATGGCGGGCAGAATGTGTCCGTACTCGCCCGAACCGGCGAGATAATCGTGGATATCCCGGACGTCCACGATCGGATGGACACGCAGGCCGAATTCTTCCCGAACCTCCGTGATCGCGGTTTTCCCCGGCGTCTTCCCCACCTCGCAGCGGTCCACGGAAATAAACATATCGTTCACGCGGATGTCCCCACAGGCGGCGAGGATCGGCATCGTCTCTCGAACGGCGGTCCCGGCGGTAATCACGTCCTCGATGATGACAATCCGGTCTCCGTCCATCGGGCGGTACCCGACGAGGCTGCCGCCCTCGCCATGGTCCTTTTCTTCCTTGCGGTTGAAGAAATACGGCTTATTGATCCCGTAGTTCGTGTAGAGCGCGGCTGCGGTCGACGTGACGAGCGGGATCCCCTTGTACGCCGGGCCGAACATCGCGTCGAACCCGTCCCCAAGCGTTTCCTGAACGAGCGAGGCATAGAAGCCGCCCAGCTTTGCGATCTGCTCGCCGGTCCTGTAATTGCCCGTGTTCACGAAATACGGCGTAGTCCTGCCGCTCTTTGTGACAAAGCTCCCGAACCGGAGCACGTCGGCAGACAGCATGAACTCAATGAACTGCTTTTTGCTTTCTGTCAGCATAAGAACTTCCTTTCTCTATCGGATTTTGATCTGTCTCAAAATATCTGTTTCCCGCCCTCACGCGGCAGGTTCCAAATCCAAGTCGAACAGCCCGGCTTCCGGCGTAAACCGAAAGACCTCCAGCCCGGTCCCGTCCGTCAGGGCGGCAAACGACGTGCCCTCGTCCGTGCGCAGGATCTCGCACCCGTAATCCGTGAGCGCGCGCATCGTCTCCCTGTGCGGGTGGCCGTAACTGTTGTCGAGCCCGCAGGAGATCACCGCGTAGCGCGGCCCGACCGCCTCAAGGAACGGCACAGACGTCGAAGACGACGACCCGTGGTGCCCGCATTTGAGCACGTCGGCGGAGAGCAGCACGTCTTCCGCGAGCAGCCGCTCCTCGATCTCCCGCTCCGCGTCCCCCGTGAAAAGGAAGGAGACGTTCCCGAATGTGAACCGGACGACGGCCGAATAGTCGTTCATCTCCCCGAACCGGTCCCCCTCCTCGGGCGAAAGCACTTCAAAACGTGCGCCGTCCGGCGAAGGGATCTTTGTCCCCGCCGAGATCCCCCGCACCGTCGTCCCGGTCTCCTCGAGCGCGTCCAGCATTTTCTCGAACGTGACGGTCGTCGGAAGATCTTCATCCGGGAGGATGGGCATATAAAACGTGCCGATCTCATAGCTTCGGATCACATCCTCCATGCCGCCGATGTGATCGGCATGGGGATGCGTCGCGATCACGCAGTCCAGTTCGGTCACGCCGAGCGCCTCGAGGTCGCCGTGCAGCGCGTCCCACGAATCCCGCAGCCCCGCGTCGATCAGCATCG
>CANQIG010000007.1 GCA_947623765.1 uncultured Clostridia bacterium
GAGGACGTCTCCCTGAAATATCTCGACCCGGTCGCGTACCGGGAGATCGAGGCGAACCTCGAGGCGCGCAGCCACTCCCGCCGGGAGTTCGTGCGCAGCACCGAGGAAGCGATCCGCGCGCGCATCGAGCCGCTGATCCCCGGCGTGTATATCGTCGGGCGCGTGAAGAGCATCAACGGCATCTACCGGAAGATGTTCGTGCAGGGGAAGTCGTTCGACGAGATCTACGACATCTTCGCGCTGCGCGTCATCGTCAACACGATCATCGACTGCTACAACGTGCTCGGCATCATCCACGATATGTACACCCCGCTGCCGAACCGCTTCAAGGACTATATCTCCACGCCGAAGCAGAATATGTACCAGTCCCTGCACACGACGGTCATCGGCAAGGAGGGCATCCCGTTCGAGGTGCAGATCCGCACCTGGGAGATGCACCACACGGCGGAATACGGCATCGCGGCGCACTGGAAATACAAGCTCGGCATGACGAGCGGCAGCGAGAAGACGGATTCGCTCGAGCAGCGGCTCCAGTGGATCCGGAACATCCTCGACAGCCAGTCGGAGAGCGGCGACGTGACGGACCTCGTGCGCTCCATCAAGACCGATCTCTCGCCGGAGGAGGTCTTCGTCTTCACGCCGAAGGGCGACGTCATCAACCTGCCGATGGGCTCGACGGTCATCGACTTCGCCTACGCCATCCACTCCGCCGTCGGCAACCGGATGATCGGCGCGAAGGTGGACCAGAAGATCGTCCCGCTGGATTACAAAGTCAAGACGGGCGAGATCGTGGAGATCCTGACGACGAAGGAGAACGGGCGCGGCCCGAACCGCGACTGGCTCACGATCGTGCGCACGAGCGAGGCGCGCAACAAGATCCGCACATGGTTCAAGCGCGAAAGGCGCGACGAGAACATCCAGGAGGGCAAGGCCGAGCTCGAGCGCGAGCTGCGCAGGAGCGGCATCCAGCTGACCGAGGAGCTCGTGCAGTACCTCGTCGATACCGTCGGCAGGCGGCACAGCTGCCAGAACGCCGACGACTTCTACGCCGCCATCGGCTACGGCGGCATCCAGCTCTGGAAGGTGCTCCCGCGCATCCGGGAAGAGCACCTGAAGAACAAAAAGGCCGAGGCCGCGCCGGACATCTCCCAGCAGCCGCCGCAGGCTTCCCCGAAGCGCGCGGCGAGCGGCGTGCTCGTGGACGGCATGGACAACTGCCTCATCAAGTTCTCGCGCTGCTGCAACCCGCTGCCCGGAGACGACATCATCGGCTTCATCACGCGCGGTTTCGGCGTCTCCATCCACAAGCGGAGCTGCACCAACGTCCCGAAGGACTTCTCGCAGGTCGCGGAGCCGGAGCGCTGGGTCTCGGCGCACTGGGCGGGCGACGTGAAGGAGGACTTCAAGTCCACGCTTCACATCGTCTGTCTGGACCGCGGCGGCCTGCTCGCGGATGTGACGCAGCAGCTCTTCAATATGCACATTTTCATCCACAGCCTGAATTCCCGCGAGATCAAGAACACCCGCAACGCCCTGATCGAGGCGACGATCTCCATCAACGGGCTGGACCATCTGCGCTCCGTGATCGACCGCGTCTCGAAGGTGGACGGCGTGATCAGCATCGAACGGAGCTGAGCAGAGATGGGATTCGGCGCGCATTTGGAGGCATTTAAGAGGCATTTACTATGAGATATGAAGTACTGATCGGCGGCCCGATGGACGTGAACCGCTGTGTCCTCACCGACGGGGCGACGGGCGCCGCTGCGGCGACCGACTGCGTCTCGAAGGTGGACGGCGTGATCAGCATTGAACGGAGCTGAGCGGAGCCTGTATTTGGCGCGCATTTGGAGGCATTTAAGAGGCATTTACTATGAGATATGAAGTACTGATCGGCGGCCCGATGGACGTGAACCGCTGTGTCCTCACCGACGAGGCGGTGGGCGCCGCCGCGGCGACCGACTGCGTCTCGAAGGTCGACGGCGTGATCAGCATCGAACGGAGCTGAGCGGAGCCTGTATTCGGCGCGCTTTTGGAGGCATTTAAGAGGCATTTACTATGAGATATGAAGTACTGATCGGCGGCCCGATGGACGTGAACTGCTATGTTCTCACCGACGGGGCGACGGGCGCCGCCGCGGTGATCGACCCGGGCTTTTTCGACGAACGTCTGCGCCGCATCGCCGCGGGCGGGCGCGTGGAGATGATCCTCCTCACGCACGGGCACTTCGACCACATGGCGGGCGCGGAGGAGCTGCGCCGGGCGACCGGCGCGCCGATCCTCGCGATGGAGACGGAGCGCGCGCTCCTCGCGGACGCTAAGGCGAACGCCTCGCGGCTCTTTTTCGGGCGCGACATCGCGCTCGACCTCGACCGCGGCCTTTCCGACGGGGAGACGCTCCGCCTCGGCGAGACGGTCCTCACCGTGATGGCGTCGCCGGGACACACGGCGGGCGGCTGCTGCTATCTCACAAAGGACGCGGCGTTCACCGGCGACACGCTGATGGCGTATACCGTCGGGCGGAGCGACCTTGCGACGGGCGACGAGGTCGCGCTGCTCGAATCCGTGCGAAAGCTCGCGCAGCTGCCCGGCGACCCGGACGTCTGCGGCGGGCACGGCCCCGTGACGAAATTTTCCGCAGAAAAGGAACGGAACCCGTTCCTCCGGTATTTTTTGGCCTGACGGCGAAGGAGACCTTATGCTGCTGTTTGTGCTCGGGCACACGAATCTCTATGAATGCGAAAATCTCTGCCGCCTCTTTTTCCCGCTCGACCGCGTGCAGTCGCGGAAAGCGGTGGAGGAGGTCCCGGACGGCGTGCGCGCGGTCTGGACGGTGCTTGAGGGCGGCGTGTATACGGTCCGCGTGCGCGACGCGGCGGGCGAGACTTCGGATTCCGGCGCGGACACCGGGGAAGAATACGACGTGACCGCGCTGCTGTTCCGCGTGCTGCGGCGGCACACCGGCGTGCAGCCGCCGTGGGGGATGCTGACCGGTATCCACCCGGTGAAGCTCCTGCGGCAGCTCACGGAGAAGTACGGCGGCGGCGCGGGAGAGGTCTTCCGGGAGAAATACTTTGTCACCGGGGAAAAGGCGGCTTTTGCGGCGCGCGTGCTGCGCGAGCAGGAGAAGATCACCTCCGGGCTTTCCAAAAACGACTTCGCGCTTTATATCGGCATCCCGTTCTGCCCGACGCGCTGCGCGTACTGCTCGTTCGTCTCGCAGGCGGTCGAAAAGGCCGCAAAGCAGATTCCCCAGTTCGTGGAGCTGCTCCTCCGGGAGCTCGGGGAGACCGGGCGGATCGCGCGCGAGCTCGGCCTGCGGCTGACCTCGGTCTATGTGGGCGGCGGCACGCCGACGACGCTCTCCGCGCCGCAGCTTTCCGCGCTGCTCGAGACCGTGCACCGTTCGTTCGACCTTTCCGCCTGCACGGAGTTCACCGTGGAGGCCGGAAGGCCGGACACCGTCGACGCGGAAAAGCTCGCGGCGCTTCGTTTAGGCGGCGTGACGCGGATCAGCGTCAACCCGCAGACGCTCGAGGACAGCGTGCTCGAGCGCATCGGGCGGCGGCACACGGCGGCGCAGACCGTAGAGGCGTTCTGCCTCGCGCGGAAGATGGGCTTTTCAGACATCAACATGGACCTCATCGTCGGGCTGCCCGGCGACACGGCGGCGGGCTTTTCGAGGACGCTCGACGGCGTGCTCGCGCTCGGGCCGGAGTGCGTCACGGTCCACAGCCTCGCGCTCAAGCGCTCCTCGGACATCACGCAGAGCGGCGAGGTGAACGAGGCGCACCGGAACGCCGCGCTCGCCGAGGCCATGATGCGCGAGGCGGGGGAGCGCCTGACGGCGGCGGGCTACGCGCCGTATTACCTCTACCGACAGACGCGTATGGCGGGGAACCTCGAAAACGTGGGCTGGGCGAAGCCGGGCTTTGCCTCCGCGTACAACGTCGTCACGATGGACGAGACGGAGACCGTGCTCGCCTGCGGCGGGGGCGGCGTGACGAAGCTCTGCGACGCGGCTTCGGGGGACGTCCAACGCATTTTCAATTTCAAGTTTTCATACGAATATATCAGCCGCTTCGCGGAAGTGCTGGAGCGGAAGAAAGGCATCGGGGCATGGTATGAGCAACTTCGGGAGCGGATACATTAAATACATCAATCATCTCGAGCAGATCAACGACTGTGCCCTTTCGGACCCGCGTCGGATGATCGGCGAGGTGGAGACCGCGTACCGGGAACACATCGAGAGCATCGCGCGGAGCATCGTCTCGCATTACGGCGAGGCGAAGGTCTGTATGCTCGCGGGACCGTCCGCGAGCGGCAAGACGACGACGGCGATGATCCTGCGGGACTGCCTCACGGCGCTCGGGGTCACGGCGGCGATCGTCTCTCTCGACGACTTTTATCTCGGCGGAGACGAGACCCCAATGCTCCCGAACGGCGAGAAGGACTACGAATCCGTCCGCGCGCTGGACATTCCGCGCATCAAGTCCTGCCTGCAAGGGGTGATCGCGGCGGGGCGCTGCACGCTGCCGCGCTACGATTTCACGACGGGCCGAAGGATGGACGAAACGGTCCGGCTGGACGTCGGCGAAAAGGGCTTCGTGATCTTCGAGGGCATCCACGCGCTCAACCCCGTGTTCACGGAGGATCTGCCCGAACGCTGCGCGATCAAGCTCTATGTCAGCGTCAAGCAGAACATCCAAGACGCGAACGGCGAGGTGATCTCGCCGATGGACCTGCGCCTCGTGCGCCGCGTGGCGCGCGACGTGCTGTACCGCGGCACCGGCGCGGAGCGCACGCTCGCGCTCTGGCCGAACGTCGTCGAGGGGGAGGACCGCTATATCCGGCCGTACCGCCTCGCGGCGGATTACACGGTGAATTCCGTCCACATCTACGAGCCCTGCGTGCTGCGCGGGCACGTGATCCCGCTGCTGCGCGAGATCCGGGAGGAGAGCCCGCTCTACCGGAAGGCGCGCGACCTCGAGGCGCGGCTGATGCGCTTTGAGCCCGTGGACGGCGCGCTCGTCCCGGAAAACTCGATGCTCCGCGAATTTATGGGCGGGACCGGGGAGCACGCGGGATAAGTTCGGAGAAATGTCAGAGAAAATTTAGAGTTTTGTCATAAAGCGGCGCCGTTTGGATTTGCTTTTTTGCACAGGCTATGCTATAATCTTAGAGAACCGGTTCGGCGGCGCGCGGCCCTTCCCGGCGCTTTTACGGAGAGGAAGCGCGCGTGCGAAACGGCGAAAAACGGCCTTCGGCCGTAAAAAAGAGAAGGAGAGACAGTTATGGGAATTTTTGACGATGTGGTCCTGAACGCGAAAAACGCCGCGCAGAATGTCGGGAAGATGGCCGGTCAGCTCGTCGATATGTCGAAGCTGCGCATTTCCCTGTCGGAGATCAACGGCGAGATTGGCCGCCGCTTCACGGAGCTCGGCCAGTTCGTCTATGAGGCGAAGAAGACGGGCGTCGTCGACGACGCGATCCTCGCGGAAAAGCTCGCCGGGATCGACGACCTCTACGCCCAGACCGCGCAGATCAGCGAGCAGCTCGACGTACTCCAGAACCGGTCCACGTGCCCGGTCTGCGGGAAGAAGGTCGCGCAGGATGCGGCGTTCTGCAGCGCCTGCGGCGCGAAGCTCGTCCGCGAGGAGCCGACTCCCGCCGAGGAGAACGAACCTTGCTGCTGCTGTGAGGAAGCGCCGAAGGCCGAGGAGAAGCCCGAGGAAGAAAAGCCCGGGGAATGACCGAAGCGTACGCGGAAAACTGAAAAACAGCGGGTCTGCCCGCCGGACGTAAAACGGGGAGGAAAGGAGCGCTTCCTTTCCTCCTCCTTTCTGCGAAACAGATGGAAGGGAGTCGTTTTATGGACCGGCACGAGGGACCGCAGAGGCAGAGCTTTCTGCACGGGGCGCTGCTGCTCACCGCCGGCGTGCTCGCCGTGAAGGTGATCGGCGCGCTGTTCAAGATCCCGCTCTCCGCCGTCATCTCCGAGGACGGCATGGGGTGCTTCAGCACGGCGTACAGCTTTTACAACGTGATCTTCAGCCTCGCGACGGCGGGCTTTCCCGTCGCGGTGGCGCGGGCCGTCTCGTTCGCGGAGGCGAAGGGCAATCTGCTCGAGACCGAGGCCGTGCGGAGCGCGGCGAAGCGCCTGTTCGCCGTGACCGGCGCGCTCGGCGCGCTCCTGATGGCATGCACCGCGCCGCTCTATGTGCGGGCCGTGGGCAGTCCCGGCGCGCTCCCCGCGATGCTGGCGCTCTCCCCGTGCATTTTGTTCTGCAGCTTGATGTCGGTCCACAGGGGGTACTTTGAAGGGCTCTCCGATATGCGCCCGACGGCGGTCTCGCAGCTGATCGAAGCGGCGGGAAAGCTCGTCTTCGGGCTTTCCGGGGCGTACGCGGCGGTGCGCTTCGCCGCGGCGGAACTCGAAAGGACCGGCACGGTGCTCGGCTTTTGCCCGCAGACCGAGGGGGAGGCCCGGCTCGCGGTCTCCGCGCTCGGGGCGGCTGCGGCGGTCGCGGGCGTGACGCTCGGGGCGGTGCTCGGCTGGGTCTACCTCGCCTTCTGCGCCCGGCGCTGCCGCCGGTTTGACGGGAATGCCGTCGGCCGCGTGCGCCGCCGGGAGATCATGAAGCGGCTGCTGCGGGACGCCGCGCCGATCGCCGTCGGCGCGGTGGCGATGAGCGTTTCCGGGCTCATCGACGCGTCGTTCCTGCAGACGCGCGTCGCGGCGGCGCTGAGGGAGAACCCCGCGCCGCTCCTCGCGATGTACGCCGGGCAGATCCCGCCGGAGCATCTGGAGGCGCCGGAGCACCTGCCGAACTATCTGTTCGGGTGCTACAACATGGCGCTCGCCGTGTTCATGCTCGTCCCCAGCGTGACGCAGGCGTTCGGCACGAGCGCGCTGCCGAGCGTGACGCGCGCGTGGGCGCGCCGCGACAAAAAGCGGCTCGAGGACGCGGTCGGCGCGGTGATCCGCGTGACGAACCTCTTCGCGCTGCCCGCCGGGATCGGGCTCTCGGCCCTTTCGGAGCCGATCGCGGAGCTTTTGTACGGCGGGCGCATGAGCACCGGGATCGTCGCGAAATGCCTCCTCGTGATGGGCGCGGCATCGGTCTTCGCCGCCGTCACGACGCCGCTCGGCAGCGTGCTGCAGGCGGCGGGGGCGGTGGAGCTGCCGGTGATCCTCGTGCTTTCCGGGCTGCTCCTCAAGGTCGTCTTGAACTTTCTCCTCGCGGGCGTCCCCGAGATCAACATCCTCGGGGGCGGGCTGAGCACGCTGCTCGCCTACGGCGGCGTCACCGCCGCGGAGCTCTTTGCCGTCCGGCGGACGCTCGGCGTGCCGCTCGGCCTTCGCGACAACTTCGCAAAGCCGCTTTTCGCGGCGCTCGCGTGCGGCGCGTCGGCGCGGGGCTTCTTCGAGGTCTTCTCGAAACGGCTCGCGCAGGGCCCCGCCGCGACGCTCCTCGCGGTGTTCTGCGCGGCGCTCGTGTACGCCGGAACGCTCGTTTTGCTCGGCGCGGTGCGGGAAGAAGACCTCCTGCAGCTGCCCGGAGGAGAAAAAATTACAGAAATTATCCGAAAACACTTGAAATCCAATCAAAGATGGGGTAGAATATGAAAGACACTGCAAAGCTTGCTTCCAAAGCCCGATATTCGATGGAGGATCTGCTCGAGATCATGACGCTCCTGCGCGCGCCGGACGGCTGCCCGTGGGACCGCGAACAGGACCACAAGAGCATTCGGCGGGACCTGCTCGAGGAGTGCTACGAGGCGATCGAAGCCATCGACACCGAGGATGCGGACCTGCTCCGCGAGGAGCTCGGGGACGTGCTCCTGCAGGTGGTGTTCCACAGCGAACTGGAGCGCGAGGCCGGTCGGTTCGATTTCGCCGACGTCGTGGACGGCGTCGCGCGGAAGATGGTGGTGCGGCACCCGCACGTTTTCGGCACGGTTGAGGCAAAGACCTCCGAGGACGTGCTGCGGAACTGGGACGCTATCAAGCGCGAGACGAAGGAGCAGAAGACCGAGCGGGAGGTGCTCGAGAGCGTCTCCGCCGCGATGCCCGCGCTGATGCGGGCGCAGAAGCTCCTGAAAAAGGGCGCGGGCTTCGGCAGGGAAACGGGGGACGTCCCCGAGCTCAGGGACAAGCTCTCCAAGGCGGCGAAGACCGCGGAGAGCGCCGAGGACATCGGCGCGCTGCTGCTCGACGCTGCGGAGCTTTCCAGAAAGCTCGGCGTCGACGCGGAGCGGGCGCTTTACGACGCCTGCCGCGTGTACATCGATTCCTTCCCCGGGAAATGAAATGGGATTCAGATACCTTGATTTTAGGGTTTGAATAGACAAAAATTTTGGAGGTTATTCGTTATGAATAAGACCGATCTCATCAGCGCGGTGGCTGCTGCCGCCGATCTCACCAAGAAGGACGCGGACGCGGCTGTCGCCGCCGTCATCGAGACGATCACGGACGCGCTCGCGAAGGAAGAAAAAGTGCAGATCGCCGGCTTCGGTACCTTTGAGGTCCGTGCCCGCGCCGCCCGCATCGGGCGCGATCCGCGCACCGGTAAGGACATCGAGATCCCGGCGTCCAAGGCCCCTGCGTTCAAGGCCGGCAAGGCGCTGAAGGATTCCGTCAACAAGTAATCTAAATCCTTGGATCGCGAAAAAGCGGGGACGGGCGCTCGGAGCCCGTCCCTTTCCTTTTTCGCGTAGGCAGGGGAAAGGAGGGCCCCATGCGGCTCGACAAATATTTGAAGGTCTCGCGGCTCATCAAGCGGCGCACCGTCGCGAACGAGGCGTGCGACGCCGGGCGCGTGCTGGTCAACGGCAAGATCGCCCGCGCTTCCTACGACGTGAAGGTGGGCGACGTGCTCGAGCTCCAGCTCGGCGCGCGCAGCGTGCAGGCGAAGGTGACGGCGGTCACCGAGGTCGTGCGGAAGGAAGACGCCGGACTGATGTACGAGATCGTCGCGGAACAGTGAAGCGGCGCGGGAAAAGCTGCGCCGCAGAAAATGCCCCCGGAGCTTTGTGCTCCGGGGGCATCGTTTGTTGTGGGCTTTGGCGCGGACACCGAGCAAAACGGGAAAGAAAACCTGCGCGATTCGCTGATGCAAAACGTTCCAAAAAAAGGGACTGCCCGTTTGGGGCGGCGGGGCGAGCGGGGCAAGCGGTAAACCGTTCGATGCGTCTTTTAGATGTGTGCTCGGGAAAAGGGCCGTTTAGGGCCAAAATAAGGCCGCCGGATTTGCCGGTGGCCTTGGCTGTCAGCTTTGGCGGCAGGCGCTGTGTGAAGCGGAAAAGAAAACTTGCGCGGTGCGCTGGTGCGAAAAGTTTAAGGAGAAAAGGGGTGCCCGTTTATGGGCGGCGGGGCGAGAGGGGCAAGCGGTAAACTGTTCGATGTGTCTTTCGACGTGTGCGGGCAACAGGGCCGTTTAGGACCGAAACAAGGCCGCAGGATTTGCCGGTGGCCTTGACTGTCAGATTTCGCAGCGGGAATCGAGAGAAGCGGGAAAGGAAACTTGTGCGGTGCGCCGTTATGAAAAGATCACGGAGAAAAGGAGCTGCCTGTTTAGGGGCGAGAGGGGCGAGCGGGACGAGCGGTAAAATGTTCGATGCGCCTTTCGAGGTATGCGGGGGACAGGGCCGTTTAGGGCAAAACAAGGCCGCCGGATTCGCCGGTGGCCTTGGCTGTACGCTTTTGCGGCGGGCAACGAGCGAAGCGAGGGAAAAAACTTGTGCGGTGCGGCGTTATGAAAAGATCCCGGAGAAAAGAGGGCTGCCCGTTTTGGAAGGCTGGGCAAGGGATGCAAGCGGCAAACCATTCAATGCGCCTTTCGATGTGTGCGGGCAACGGGCCGTTTCGGACCAAACAAGGCCGCTGGATTTTCGTTGGCCTTGGCTGTGGGATTTGGAGGCGGGAATCGAGCGAAGCAGGAAAGGGAACTTGCGCGGCGCGCTGATGCGAAACGTTCACGGAGAAAAAGGGGCGCCCGTTTAGGGGCGGCGGGCGAGGGGTGCAAGGGGTGAATCTGCGGCTACGATCATATGGAGGAGCAGGAGGCCGGCGTCATGGAAGCAAAACAAGGCCGCTGGATTTTCGTTGGCCTTGGCTGTGGGATTTGGAGGCGGGAATCGAGCGAAGCGGGAAAAAACTGCGCGGTGCGCCGTTGCAAAAAGTTCACAGAGAAAAAGGGGATGCCTGATTAGGAGCGGCGAGGCAAGCGGGGCAGGCGGCAAACCGTTCGATGAGTCCCTAGGTGTGTGCGGGCAGCAGGGCCCGTTTAGGACCAAAAAAGGCCGCCGGATTTTCTGGTGGCCTTGACTGTCAACTTTTGCGGCGGGAATCGGGCGAAGCGGGAAAGAAAAACTGCGCGGTGCGGCGTTGCGAAAAGTTTGTGAAGAAAAGGGGGCTGCGCGTTTAGGGACGGCGGGGCGAAAGGGACAAGCAGTAAACCGTTCGATGTGTCTTTTGAGGTGTGCGGGGAGCGGGTCTGTTTAGGACCAAAACAAGGCCGCCGGATTCGCCGGTGGCCTTGGCTGTCAGCTTTGGCGGCGGGCACCGAGCGAGGCGGGAAAGGAAACCTGCGCGGTGCGCTGGTGCAAAAAAAGTTCACGAGGAAAAGAAGTTGCACGTTTAGGGCGGCGGGGCAGGCGGCGAACCGTTCAGGGTGTTTTTTATGTGTGCGGGCAACAGGACGTTTCAGGGGGCGGGGAAGGGGTCGCGCATCTCGCAGCCTTCTCCGGCGGAGAGCTCGCCCGTCGGGCTGCAGCGCAGCATCCGGCCGATCGTCCGCGTCGTCCCGAAGTACGAGCAGGTCGCGCTGCCGTAGACGCTCGCCGTTCCGTTCGTGAACGCGCTCTTGCCCTCGAACCGCACGCCCGGCGCGAGGAGACAGACGTGCGTGCTGGCGTCGGCGACCGCCGCGCGCTGCCCGTCGAATCGGAAGGTCGCCTCCGTCACGACGGAGAAGAGCGGCTTTCCGTTCGCCGCGCAGAGCACCTTCGCGCACTGGCCCGTGATCTCTCCCGCGGCGCGGTCCACGGACAGGACCGACACGCGCGTCTGCGCGGAAAAGCCGTCCGCGAGGTGTTCCACTGGCACGCCGTCCGGCGCTTCGCCCGCGGCGAGCGCCGTGCCGGGGAGCGCGAGCAGGAGCGACGCGAGAAACGCCAGCGCCCACGCGCAGATTCTTCGGAGGCCCCGCATCTCAGTACACCTCCAGCACCGCCGCGCCGGTCTCCTCCAGAAGCTCGGCGTGGCTCTTTTCGACCTCGACCGCCTTCGTCGAGATCTCCGTGCCGTTTTCAAACGCCATGCGCCGCAGCGCAACGAACGTTCCGGCGAGGATCCCCGCCAAAAGCACGAGGAGCGCGAGCGCCGCGAGGACGGCGGACGCGCCGGAACGATGTCTCGGCAGCGCGCCGCAGTCCGCCATGGCGACGGTCTGTTCCCGGGCGTAGCGCTCCGGCGGGCCGAAATGCGCGGCGAGCAGCGCGCCGTCGAGCGGGCGGCCGAGCTCCTCCGCGAGGGCGGCGGCCTCCGTTCGGAAGCGGGTCTCCGTCTCCCGCTTCGCGCGCCCGCCAAAGGGCAGCGCTCTCCCGACGGCCCTCTGATACGCGCGGACCGCATTATCCTTCGATCTCATCAATCCCCCTCCTCAGCACCTCGTCCACCGCGGCGCGCAGATTTTGATATTGCTCCACGAGCTGCCGGTACCGTTCGATCCCGGCGGGCTCGATGTGGTACAGAATGCGGATGCGGCTCCTGCCCGCCTTCGACCGGACGCTTTCCTCCCGCGCGGATATGTACCCGTCCGTCTCCATGCGGTAGAGCAGCGGATAGAGCGAGCCCTCGAGCACCGCGAAGCGCCCGCCGGTGTTCTTCAGGATCATCTGCACCAGCCGGTACGCGTGCAGGTCGCCGCCCTGCAGAAGATGGAGCAGGATCAGCTCGATCGAACCGCGTTTGAAATTGTCCGTGTTTCCCGCCATATGCTGCCTCCGTCAAGTTAAACAAAGTATACCGCAGATCTCCGCGCTTGTCAACCGCAGAACCGACAAAAACCGCGTTTCGGTTTGTGCAAACGGAACAAATTACGAATCATTCTGTTCCTATGGGTTGACAATGAATAAAGAGAATGATATAATCGAACCGTCAAAGCCATTTATTCATAAATGCCTTTGATTCATGGGTAAATGAAAACCGGTTCAAAAAGGAGGTTCTTTATGAGATCGGGAAGGAAATGGGCGGCGCGGATCGCCGCCATGGCGCTCACCGTCGCGCTGGCAGTGATCGGGCTTTCCGGCTGCGCCAAGGCCGGGGAGAGTCCAGACGCGAAGTACGCCGCGCTCATCAATCTGACGCTCGACGGCGCGCTCGAAAAGCTCGGCGTGAAGGAAACGGACGTGCAGAACCCCGCCCCGGGGCTCTATCTGCTGCCCGGCACGGAAAAGGCGTACGGCGGCGCGTTCTCCGCCGCGCTTCTCGTGGACGTGCGGGAGAACACGGTGTACGGGTTCCGGTACTGGACGGAGTTCCAAGGGGAGGACGCGGCGAAGCAGGCCGCAGAACGGCTCGGGAAGCTCTGTGAGTCGCTGCAGGCGGAGTACGGCGAAGCGTCGACGTACCCAGGGCTGGAAAACCGCTTCGCGGACGCGGAGGACCCCGCTGCGGCGCTGAGCGCTCCGGGCGCGTCGCTGCTCGAGCGCTGGGACGTCTCCGGGAAGCTGCGCGTGGACAGCTTCGGGCTCGAGGCGCGCGCCGAGACGACCTCCGAGACGGAAGCGGTCGTCTCGCTGAACTACCAGCTCGCGCTCTCGCGCTGAACGGGACCGGGAAGCCGCCCGCGCGGTTTCCCGGTTTTTGCTTGACTTTTCCGGGGATCTGTGCTAGACTGGAGACACAACCGAACGGGGAGCCGCCGCAGCGGCTGAGAGGAGGGTGCGCCCTCGACCCGGGAACCTGATTTGGACAATGCCAACGTAGGAATATGAGGCGCACGGCGTGTCCGCGCGCCTTTTCTGTCTCTGCACAGAAGGAGGATCACGATGGAATACACCACACAGATGCACGCCGCGAGGCTCGGGATCGTGACGCCCGAGATGCGGACCGTCGCGGAAAAAGAGCACATGGACGTCGGGACGCTGCGCGGACTGCTCGCCGAGGGCAAGGCGATCATCCCGGCGAACAAGAACCACAAGGCCCTCTCGCCGAGCGGCGTCGGCGCGAAGCTCACGACGAAGATCAACGTCAACCTCGGCACCTCGCGCGACCTCACCGACCTCGACATGGAATATCAGAAGGTGCAGAGCGCCGTCGACATGGGCGCGGAGGCGATCATGGACCTCTCGTCGTTCGGCGACACGCGGACCTTCCGCAGAAAGCTCGTGGAGAACTGCCCGGCGATGATCGGCACGGTGCCGATCTACGACGCGGTCGTCTACTACCACAAGGCGCTCGGGAAGATCACGAGCGAGGAGTGGCTCGACATCGCGCGGATGCACGCCGAGGACGGCGTGGACTTCATGACGATCCACTGCGGGATCAACCGCGAGACCGCGCAGAAATTTAAGCGCAACAAGCGGCTGATGAACATCGTCTCGCGCGGGGGGTCGATCATGTTCGCGTGGATGGAGATGACCGGGAAGGAGAACCCGTTCTACGAGCACTTCGACGAGCTGCTGGACCTCTGCCGGGAGCACGACGTGACGCTCTCGCTCGGCGACGCGTGCCGCCCGGGCTGCATCGAGGACGCGACCGACGCGGCGCAGATCGAGGAGCTGATCACGCTCGGGGAGCTGACGAAGCGCGCCTGGGCGAAGGACGTGCAGGTGATGATCGAGGGACCGGGCCATATGCGGATGAACGAGATCGCCGCGAACATGGAGATCCAGAAGACGCTCTGCCACGGCGCGCCGTTCTACGTGCTCGGGCCGATCGTCACGGACATCGCGCCGGGCTACGACCACATCACCTCGGCCATCGGCGGCGCGATGGCGGGGATGCACGGCGCTTCGTTCCTCTGCTACGTGACGCCTGCGGAGCACCTGCGCCTGCCCGACCTCGAGGACGTGAAGGAGGGCATCATCGCGACGCGGATCGCTGCGCACGCCGCCGATCTCGCGAAGGGCATCCCGCACGCGCTTGAATGGGACCACGAGATGGACCTCGCGCGGAAGAAGCTCGACTGGGAGGCGCAGTTCAACCTTTCGATCGACCCGGAAAAGGCGCGCCGCTACCGCACTTCCTCGAAGCCGGAGCGGGAGGACACCTGCTCGATGTGCGGCAATTTCTGCGCGCTGCGCAACATGAACCGCATCCTCGACGGGGAGATCGTCTCCATCTTCGACGAATAAACGCAGACGCGAAACCGACGCCGCCCGTTCCCTGTTTGGGAGCGGGCGGCTCTGTCCGCGCCGGAAAATGGCCGCTGCGGGCACAGCTGCATGGAACGGTTTCCCGCTTGCGTCGCTCGTCCCGCCGCCCAGAAACGAACGATTTCCTTTCTCTTGTGGGTTTTTCGTAATGGCGGACCGCACGGGCTTCCTTTTTCGCTTCGCTCGATGCTCGCCGCGAAAGCTTTTCTATAACGCACCGGCAGAGCCGGTGGTTGTTTTTGACGCAAAACCGCCGCCGCCCGTTCCCTTTTGGGGAGCGGGCGGCTTTGTCCGCGCCGGAAAATGGCGCGCTGCGGGCACAGGTGCAAGGAACGGTTTCCCGCTTGCGTCGCTCGTCCCGCCGCCCAGAAACGAACGATTTCCTTTCTCTTGTGGGTTTTTCGTAATGGCGGACCGCACGGGCTTCCTTTTTCGCTTCGCTCGATGCTCGCCGCGAAAGCTTTTCTATAACGCACCGGCAGAGCCGGTGGTTGTTTTTGACGCAAAACCGCCGCCGCCCGTTCCCTTTTGGGGAGCGGGCGGCTTTGTCCGCGCCGGAAAATGGCCGCTGCGGGCAAAAAAGCATTGATTTTTTTTGTCGACTGTGGTATAATGCTGTCTGGTTTCATACAATCGACGTGAAACCGGGGTTCAGTGCGGGCAAAACGCCCTTTTGACCCCGTTTTTTGGGAAAAGCCGTGTGCGGCGGTCGTCCCGGTAATGGGCGCGCGGAGAGGCTTTTCCAGCCCGGACAACATTTGAAGGAGTCGGACCAATGAAGTACGATGCGCAGAAATACGAAGAGAGTCTGGATCTGCTTGCGCTGCTTGCGGAGATCCTTCGCAAGTGGAAGTGGCTGGTGTGCGCCATATTGGTAGGCGCTTTGGTGTTCGGCGGAGTCGGCGCTTTGCGGAAGCCGGAGCCGGTTGTCGACGCGGAGGCGGTCGCGGCGGCCCAGACGGCGCGGGACGGAAGCGTCGCAACGCTCGCGGCGGATGAAAATGAACTGGAGACGAACCGGGCGACGCTGGCGGACCGCGAGACCCGGATCGCTGCCGACCGGAAGCAGCTGGAGAAAAACGAGATGAACCTGCTCGCGCAGCAGGCGCTTTTGGAACAGCTGCAGGGGGCCTTGGAGCGCACGCAGGAGGTCCTGAACGATCCGGATGCCGATCCGGAAAGGCTTTCGGAGATCGTTGTGCAGTTGCCTGCGACGACAAATCAAGTGGACAAAGTCACGGATCGGGTCGAAGAGCTGGCGCAGAAAGGTCGTGATCTTGAAAACGAGATCGCGGGCTGGCAGACGGAGATCAGCAACCTGACCGCGCGGAACGACGCCCTCGAGACGGACATCGCGAACCTGGCGGCGGCGATCCCGGGGCAGGAAGCGGCGCTGGCCGCGGCGCAGGCGGGAACGCCGGGCTCGAACAATATGGTGACAAACGGCGTGATCGGCGCGATCCTCGGTGTGCTGGTCGTGTGCGGCGCGGTCTTCCTGCGGTTCCTGCTCGGAAAGAAGCTCTTGCAGTCCAGAGAGCTCAAGGAGCGGTATAGCCTGCCGATCCTCGGCGAGTTCTATTCCGGATCCGCGAAGAAGCATAAGGGCTTTGATTGCTGGCTCGACCAGCTTTCCGGCGACTTGCAGACGCAGCCCGAAGAGGAGCAGGTCTATCAGCTGGTCGCGGCGGACATCCGTGCAGCCGCGAAGGAGCCGAAAGCCCTTGCGGTGACCGGCACCGTCCCGGAGGAATATCTCACCGAGACGGTAGAAAAGCTGCGCGCGCTGCTCCCGGAGGACTTCGCTGTGACGGAGAAAGCAAACCCGGTCTACGACGCATCGTTCCTCGCGGAGGTTCGGGAATATTCGGTCCTTCTGGTGGAGGCGAAGGGCGTCTCCGACAGGCGGGAGATCGATAAATTGGCCGAGCTTCTGTGCCGGAAGGAAGTCGATGTACTCGGCGCGGTGGTCCGCTGAGAACGGAGAAAGAGCAGAGTTTCGGAAGGGATGTGCGGTTTGCGCGTCCCTTTTTTCGTGCTGCCGCGAGGGGAGCGGAAGGGTTCGGAGCAGGGAAGAGGTCTTCCGCGTCACGCGAAAGAACTGCGTGCGGGAGGCGGGAGAGACCGTGTCCGTCTCAGGGCTTGGCGCGGTGGTCCGCTGAGAGCGGCGAAAAGAGCAGAGTTTCGGAAGGGATGCGCGGTTTGCGTGTCCCTTTTTTGTGCCGCCGCGCGGGGAGCAGGGCGGGTCGAAGCAGGAGAGGGACATTCCGCGTCTCGCGAAAAGGGACTGTACGCAGGGACGGAGACGTGTTCGTTTAAGGACTCGGCGCGGTGGTGCGCTGAAAACAGAAAACAGCAGAGTTTCGGAAGGAATGCACGGTTCGCGCGTCCCTTTTTTTCGTGCCGCCGTGTGGGGAGTGGAAGGGTTCGGAGCGGGAGAGGGAGGGCCCTTCTGCGTCCCGGGAAAGGACTGTGTGCGGGGGCTGAGGGTGTGCTTGTCTCAGGGTTCGCGGTGGTTCGCTGAGAACGGCGAAAACAGCAGATCTTTGGAAGGGATGCGCGGTTCGCGCGTCCCTTTTTTCGTGCCGCGCGGGGAGCGGAAGGGTTCGGAGCGGGAGCGCGGGAGAAATTTCGCGTCACGCGAAAGAACTGTACGCCGGAGAGTGAGACCGTGCAGGCACAGGGCTTTGAGCGGATTTCAAAGGGAATATGCGGTATCGAACGGAGCGGGAGATGGCACGTTTCTCCGGCAATAAAGGAAGAAGGAGCCGGACCGTCAGGGCGCGAGCGGGCTGCGGGCGGGTTTGCGGCGGTCGGGCGAAATGCAGGCTGCGGGCGGTCTCCTGATGGTCGGCCCGTATGCGGGACGCGCGGGCGGCGGCGCGAAGAGCGGCCCGTATGCGGGGCGCGCGGGAGGCAGGCGGTTCGAATCGACGGGAAGCGGTCCGGCGCGCTTGGGCTCGACAGAGGGGCGTGCTCGAAGGGCTTTGTTTTTTCAAAACCGCTTGACAAAACAGAACTAATGTTCTATAATGGGAGACGGAACCGGTACAAAAGCCTGTATGCGGGCGATTTTCTTTTTTCGGGCAAAACGCCGCCCGCAGCGGGAGAGAGTGCTGCGGGCGGCAGACGAAGCCGCACGGTGGCGGCAGAACAGGAGAATGCGATGGTACAGACGGTGCGGGAGCTGTATGGGGAAAAGCAGCGTTTCCTCGCGAGCTACGCCGAGGCCGACCGCGCGGTCGCCCGGCAGATCGAATCGCTGCGGCGGGTGCGCGCGTATGAAAAGACGGTGCGGGAGGTCTCGGCGGGGAGGACCGGCGCGAAGGACCGCCTGCGGGAGGCAGAGGCTGCGCTGGAGGATGCGGTGCGGCGCTGGGACCGGACGCGCGGCGACGTGGAAGACGCGGTCGGCGCGCTGGAGGACCCGAGACTGCGGGAGCTCCTCGAACGGCACTATTTTCAGGGAGAGACCTTCCGGGAGGTGGCGGCGGCCATGCACTATTCGGAGCGGCACATCGCGCGGATGCACCGGCAGGCGCTCGAATCGCTCCGGATGCCGCGCGGGGTTTGATCCGCGCGGAGAGGAAGCCGTAGAGGTCGGCGAAGACCTCGCGGGTGTTGACCTCGGTGTGGAGCTGCGCGGGTGAACCGACACAGAAAGAGCGTCGGGGTGGCGCGGCGGCAAGCGGCGCGGAGGTTTTTACTCTTTGCCTATGTCCGTCGCCGGGAGGCGTTTAGGCTTTGATCTGCGCGGAAAGGAAGCCGTAGAGGTCCGCGAAGACCTCGGGGCGGTTGACCACGGGGGTGGAGCTGCGCGGGGAAAGTCGCGCAGTAGAGCTTCGGGGTGATGCGGTGGCCGACGGCGGGGAGAGCTTTACTCTTTGCCTATGTCCTTTGCCGGGAGGCGTTTGTGTTTTGATCTGCGCGGAGAGGAAGCCGTAGAGGTCGGCGAAGACCTCGGGGCGGTTGACCACGGGGGTGGAGCTGCGCGGGTGAAGCCGCGCAGGTAGAGCGTCGGGGTGGCGCGGCGCGGAGTGTTTTGCTCTTTGCCTATGTCCTTCGCCGGGAGGCGCTTATGCTTTGATCTGCGCGGAGAGAAAGCCGTAGAGGTCGGCGAAGACCTCGGGGCTGTTGACTTCTGTATGGAGCGCGTGGCGGACGTTCGGGTAGAGCTTCATCGTGACGCGGTGGTCCGTGGCGCGGAGCTTTTTCGCGATGCGCTCCACGCCCTTGCCCATGCCGCCGACAGGGTCGTCCTTTCCGGAGACCAGCAAAATCGGCAGGCGCTGCGGGACGCGGGCGTACCACTGCTCCGTGTTGATGCGCTGGAGCAGCGTGCCGAGGTCGATGTAGCCCTGCACGGTCAGCGGGAACCCGCAGAGAGGGTCCGCGTCGAAGCGGTCGGCCTCCTCGGGCTTGCTCGTCACCCAGTCGTACGGCCCGCGGTTCGGGCGGAAGTGGAGGTTGTAGCCGCCCGTCGCGATCTTCGCGAGGTGGGGCAGGTGCGCCCGGCCGCCGTGCGTGCGCTTGAGCAGGTCGAGATACGCGCGTTCCGCCTTCCAGACCGGCCCCGGCAGGCCCTCGCCCGTCCCCATGAACACGGCGGCGGAGAGCGATGCGCCGTAGCTCGCGGCGAATTCCCGCGCGAGGAACGAGCCCATGGAGTGGCCGAGGAGGAAATACGGGAGATCCGGGAACTCGGTCTGCACCGTGCACTGGAGGTTCCGCAGGTCCTCCACGACGTTCAGCAGCCCGCCCTCGTCGCCGAAATGGCCGTAGAGCGCGCCGGTCGAGATGCTTTTGCCGTGGCCGAGGTGGTCGTTGATCGCGACGGCGAAGCCGCGCTCCGCGAAGTACCGGCAGAGCGGCTCGTAGAGGCCGCTGTGTTCGGCCATGCCGTGGGCGATCTGCAGCACGGCGCGCGGCGCGCCCTCGGGGAGATACAGCGCGGCGAAGAGCTTTTCGCCGGGCACGCAGGAGCGGAACGTGAAGGTCCGCACGGAGACGGCGCAGAGCGGTTCCTGCGGGAAAACGGCGGTGAGATCGGTCATGGGGATCCTCCTTTCGGGGTCAGACGACAATATAGAAGACCGTGACGGCGTGCAGCACGCTGCCCGCAAGCACAAACAGATGCCAGACGGAATGCATATAGGGGACGCGGCTGCCCACGCCGTAGACCACAGCGCCGACCGTGTACGCCGCGCCGCCGAGCACGAGGAAGCGCAGCGCCTGCGGCGGGAGCGCGGCGATCACCTGCGGCAGGGCGAAGACGACCGCCCAGCCCATCAAGAGATAACAGACCATGGAGAAGCGCTTGTAGCGCTCCATGTCGACGGCGTTCAGCACGATCCCGAGGACCGCCGCCGCCCAGACCACCGCGAAGAGGATCGGGCCCGTCGGCGCGGGCAGGCAGCAGAGCGTGATCGGCGTGTACGTCCCGGCGATCAAAAGGAAGATCGTGCAGTGGTCCAGCACGCGGAAAATGCGCTTCGCCCGGTTGACGCCAAGCGCGTGGTAGAGCGTGGAGACGGTGTAGAGCAGGATCATCGTGCCGCCGTACACGGAAACGGACGACACCGTGCGGGCAGTCTTCTCGCAGAAGACGAGCAGCACCGCGAGGACCGCGACGCCGAACAGCGCCGCCGCGCCGTGGCTGACCGCGGAGAAGATCTCCTCCCCGAGGGAGTAGAGCGGCAGACGGAGCCGTTCCCGGTCTTCGCGCCGCCAGACGGCGCGCCGGGAGGCGGAAAGCTGCGCGCCCTGGCGCAGCACGGCAGTTCTGAACATGAAAAAGCTCCTTTCCCAATCTTTAAACCGACATAACATGGTTTTCAAAAACAGGTCTGTTGATATTATACACCTTATGTTCCGGGAATGCAAGAGAAAATCAAAAAACCGGCGCGTTTTTTCTGTAGGGTTTACAATGATGTGTAACAGAAAAGGAAAAAAAGGTAGCGAATAGGAAGAACCTGTGTTAAGGTTAAGTT
>CANQIG010000008.1 GCA_947623765.1 uncultured Clostridia bacterium
CCTCGCGATCTCTTTCAAATTCACAGTCTGTCGCTCTCCTTTTTCCCGAACCGACGCGCCGCAGAGCGGAACAATCAAGTTTTTATATTCTTCCGTTAGAGATTCTGCTGATCACACGAACCGCCCCATAGCGCCCTTTCCGCTTTTGACCCATTCTTCCAACGCAGAGCGTTTAAACTCCCATTGTTTCCCGATTTCGAGACCAGGAATTTTTTTATCCTTCATCCACTTTCGTAAAGCAACAGGTTTGAGATTCAGAAACGCCGCCGCATCGTCAAAACTGATATAGTTTTCATTCATATTATTATACTCGAAATTTACGGCGATTTCAAGTCATTTGGCTCTTTTTTTCCCTGTTTGCGTTATTTTGAGGATATTTCCGCTTTCGGGAGCGGCTAATTAGGCAAACACCGCAGTAACTCGCGTGGAGGGATCCACCATCCATTCGTTTCGTATTCTCCTGCTTCAGGGGGCTTTTGTCTATCGTCCGTTTTTCTGGGACGGTTCGTTTTCGACATTTCTCACGGTTTTTCTATTGCATTCTCCGGAGACCCATGCTATAATTGACAAAGATTATGCGGTTTTTGCCCCAAGGGAGCGAGCATCCCTTGCAGCATTCTCTGACCCATGGGAGCGAAGTCGAATATGAACGCATTCGCTCCGGGGAAACGACGCCCGAGGCGGCGTACTCGCTCGACCCGCGCAACGCCTCCGACTGGCTCTTCTGCTATGCGCTGACCGCGCAGGACGACGAGTCTATGGGGATGCGGCTCGAGCAGGTGATCGACAGCCTCTACGCGGATGTAAAGGACGAATGACTGCGCGCGAAAGCGCCGTTTCCCGGACCGCCTTCACGGTCCGGCTGTTTTTGAAGGATTTTTTCAGACTGTGAGAAAATAAAGGAGGGGATTCCGTGCCGTTTCGGATCGTTCGGGGAGATATCAGCAAGATGGAATGCGACGCCATCGTTAACGCCGCCAATTCCTCGCTGCTCGGCGGGGGCGGGGTGGACGGCGCGATCCACCGCGCGGCGGGGCCGCAGCTTCTGGAAGAATGCCGCACGCTCGGCGGATGCGCGCCGGGCCGCGCGAAGATCACGGGCGGGTACCGGCTGCCCGCGCGGTACGTCATCCACACGGTCGGGCCGATCTGGCAGGGCGGGCATCGCGGGGAGGAGATCCTTCTGCGCTCCTGCTACAGGGAATCGCTGCGCCTGGGGAAGGAGCACGGCTGCGAGAGCATTGCGTTTCCGCTGATCTCTTCGGGGATCTACGGGTACCCCAGGGAGGAGGCGCTGCGGATCGCCGTGGAGGAGATCGGCGCGTTCCTGCTCGAAAACGATATGGAGGTCACGCTCGCGGTGTTTGACCGGGACAGCTTCCGGATCAGCCGCAAGCTCCTCACCGACATCGAGACGTACATCGACGAGGCGTATGTCGAGGCGCACACATCCCCGCGCGAGAGCGCGCAGCGGTTCGAGGACGCGCGGACCTTCGCCGCGCCGTCCTTCACCGACGCGCTGGCCGAAGCGTCTTTCGCGGCGTATCCCGCGCCGAAGGCCATTTCGCTCGACGACGCGCTGCGGGAGCTCGACGAGAGCTTTTCCGAGATGCTGCTGCGGAAGATCGACGAGCGCGGCATGACGGACAGCCAGTGCTACAAGAAAGCGAACGTGGACCGGAAGCTCTTCTCCAAGATCCGGAACGATGCGGGGTATCATCCGAGCAAGACGACGGCGATCGCGTTTGCCGTCGCGCTGGAGCTCGATCTGCGGGAGACGGACGAGCTGCTCCGAAAGGCGGGCTTCGCGCTCTCCCGTTCCAGCAAGTTCGACATCATCGTCGAGTATTTCATCCGGAACCGGAACTACAACGTGTTTGAGATCAACGAGGCGCTGTTCGCCTTTGACCAAAGTCTGCTCGGCGTGTAAAATGTCGCTTTTCATGCGACCAAATCCCGCTTGTGTTCGGGTATAATGGGATCGCAGGGTCGGAAAAGACCCGCGATCCTATTTTTATTGGAGGCTTGCTTTATGAAAAACAACACCACGGAGCTCGTTTTTATCCTCGACCGCAGCGGTTCCATGTGCGGCCTCGAAAAGGACACCGTCGGCGGGTTCAACGCCATGATCGAACAGCAGAAGCGCGAGGGCGGCTGGTGCTGGGTCTCCACTGTCCTGTTCGACAGCGAGAGCACGGTGCTCCACGACCGCCTGCCGCTCCCGGAAGTGCCGAAGATGACGGAGCGGGACTATTCGATCCGCGGCTGCACGGCGCTCGTGGACGCCATCGGCGGGGCGATCCACCACATCGGGAACATCCATAAATACGCGAGGAAGGAGGACGTTCCGGCGCACACCGTGTTCGTCATCATGACCGACGGGATGGAGAACGCGAGCCACCGGTACACGGGAGAACAGGTCCGCGCGGCGATCGAGCGGCAGAAGGCGCGGTACGGCTGGGAGTTCCTTTTCATCGGCGCGAACATCGACGCCGTGAAGACCGCCTCCGCCTACGGCATCGCGGCGGACCGCGCCGCGAACTACCATGCGGACAGCACCGGCACGGCTGTGGTGTACAATGCGGTCAACGAGGCGGTGCGCGCCGTGCGCGCGAACGCGCCGCTTTCCGCGCAGTGGAACCGCTCCATCGAGGAGGATTTCCAGAGCCGGGGGAAGAACTGATTTGTATTGACATACAGAAAACGCATCCCGCCTGCGCGGGATGCGTTTTTCGTCTATCGGGTCTCGATGAAATGGGGCGTTGGCTTGGTCGGTGCGGGTCTGCGGCTTGCGCGGCGGGCATCGGACGCAGCGAGGAGGTGAACAGGAAGTTTGCCTTTGCAAAAGTCCTTTGGGAAAACGCCGGATGCCAATTTGCAGGCGGCGGGGTGATGCGGGCGGGCGAGCTCCGCGCGGCTTGCGGCGCGTGCGGGGGCAGGTCTTTTCGTCTGCGGCCTGCGCGGTGGGCATCGGCAGAGCGAGGAGGCGAACAGGATATTCGCCTATGCAAAAGTCCTTTGGGGGAAACGCCGGGTGCGCGCTTGCGGGCGGCGGGGTAATGCGGGCGGGAAAGCTTCGCACGGCTTCCGGCGCGTGCCGGGGGCAGGTCTTTGCGGAATGTTATGAGCCGTCGGTGTCCCGGCGCGGCGCTGCGGCATCACGCCTGTTCGCCGTGCGGGATCTCGAAGAAGTAGATGTGCAGGCCGTCGGCTTCGATCCTGCCCTCGCCGACGAACTGGTTCCGGTGGAGGTAGGGCGCGAGCGCGGCGCTGTCGGTGTAAAAGGTCGGAACGGTGTGGAACGGCATGGCGCGGTGCTTTTCCTCGAACCAGCCGTTGTTCTCGACGTAGATGTGCGCCTTCTGCCCCGCGGCGTCCTCGCCGGTGAGCATATACCGCGCGGACATATGCCGCACACCCGCAGCGTTGAGGACCTGTGTGTCCACGCCGCACGGCTCGACGATGCCGTTGAAGATCTCGCCGCGCACGCTCCCCTTGAAGGGGATCATGGTCACCGCGCCGCTCTCGCCTTCGAGGTGGACGCTCTCGCCCATCATGTCGACCTTGACGTCCAAAATCGGTTTTCTGTCCATAGGGTTCCTCCTGTCGTGTCGTTTCCCGCGCGCTCACAGGTTCCGGAAGCGCTCGAGAAACCAGATGTTTTCGGCGGTGAATTTCCTGCCGTCGAGATACTGCAGCGCTTCGCCGTCCGTCGTGAAGCGGAACCGGAGCGAATACGCGTGCAGCGCCTGATACGGGAAGCCGATCCGGCGGTTCACGGCGTTCGAGCCGTACTTGCCGTCTCCCGCGAGCGGGTGGCCGATGGACGCCATGTGCGCGCGGATCTGGTGCGTGCGGCCGGTGAGGAGTTCCACCTCGCAGAGGGCGAAGCCGTGCCGCTCCTCGAGCACGCAGTAGCGCGTGCGGATCGTGCGCGAATCGGGGAAGGGCTTTTTGTCGATGTAGACGCGGTTCTGGCTCTCGTTCTTCGTCAAATACCCGGTGAGCAGCGCCTCCTTCGGCTCCGGCACGCCGCAGACGACGCAGAGGTACCGCTTTTCGACCTCCCGGTTCCTGACCTTCGCGTTGAGGATGCGCAGGGCCTCGGCGTTCTTCGCCGCCATCACGAGGCCGCCGGTGTTGCGGTCGATGCGGTTGACGAGCGCGGGCGCGAACGCGTTTTCCGATTCGGGGTCGTATTCGCCGCGGTCGTAGAGCACATGGTGGACGCGGGCGATCAGCGAATCGAAGTGGTAGTGCTCGTCCGGGTGGACGATGAGCCCCGGGGGTTTGTCGAGCAGCATGACGTTTTCGTCCTCGAAGACGATTTGGAGCCGCGCCGGGGCTTTGAGGAAGTCGTATGCCTTCGGCGCGGTCTGGAAGAATTCGTCCGAAAGGTACATCGTGAGGATGTCGCCCTCCGAGAGGCGCGAGCCGTTTTCGCAGCGCTTTCCGTTCAGCTTGATGTCCTTTTTGCGGATGCCCTTGAAGAGCGCCGACTGCGGGAGGTTCGGGTAGGTCTTGGTGAGGAACTTGTCCAGCCGCTGACCGGCGTCGTTTTTGCCGATCTTCACCTCGGTCATTTGACATCCCGCCCTTCGAGTTTGGGCCGCCGGGTGAAGAAGCCGCGCGGCAGCGAGACGACGATGCCGATGCCGAGCGCGATGGCGATCGCGATCTTGATGGTCTCGAGGCCCATCTCCGCGCCGGCGCTGTTGGAGTTCATGAAGAACCGGTAGCCGGTGTAGTAGATGCCCGCGCCGGGGACGATGGGGAAGATCCCGCTGATGAGGAAGACCGTCACGGGGCAGCGGCGGTGAAACGCGAAGATCCGCGCGAGGTAGGTCAGCCCGAGCGCCGCGAAGAAGGACGCGAACGCGCTTTGAGGCTGGAAGTGCATCACGACGGTGTAGATGAGTCAGCCCGGCAGGGATGTACTGGTTCTTCGGCGCGTGGAAGATCGATGAGAACGCGACGGTCGCGACGAACGCCACGGCGGTCTGGAGCAGGCAGTCCGCGAAAAACGGGAGCGTCATATCGGCAGCACACCTCCCGCGAAATTGTAGTAGAACATGACGACCGCGCCGACGCCGATCGCGATGCAGCCGCCCACGAGGAACGCATCGATCATCCGGATCGTCCCGGAGAGGTAGTCGCCGTTGAGGAAGTCGCGGATCGAGGTGGTCAGCGCGACGCCCGGCACGAGCCGGATGATCGAGCCGATGATGATCTTGTCGAGGCTGTTCCCGAGGCCGAGCGCGTGGAGCGCCACGGCGGAGACCGCGACCAGGGCGCTCGCGGCGAGGTTCGTGATGAATTTCGAGGCGGTCCGGCGGTCGAGCAGGTTCAGGAAGACCTGCAAAATCGCGCCGCAGAGCACGGCAGCCGCAGCGTCCGCAAGGGAGCCCCCGAACAGGAAGCTGAAACACCCGCTGCCGACCGCGCAGCCGATCACGAGGTGGAGCGGCTTCGTGTAGGGGATGGCCGCCGCCTCCTCGACGCGCCGGGCGGCCTCCTCCAGGGGGACCATGCCCGCGGCGATCTCCCGGGAGAGCTGGTTGAGCGCGGCGATCCGCCCGAAATGGATCGTGGCGCTCGGGACGAACTTCAGCTTCGTCTCGGTGCGCACGCCGTTTTCGACCGCGACGGCGAAGAGCGCGTTCGAGAGCACGTATGCGTCGAAATCCGTGATCCCGTACGCCCGGGCCACGCGCTCCATCGTCTCCTGCACGCGGAAGATCTCCGCGCCGCTGCGCAGGAGCAGCTCGCCCATCCGGAACGACAGCGCGGCGGCGCTCCCGTTTCCGGCCTTTGTTTTCATGGTTCCTACGGTTTCCATGCGACCCTCCCCAAAAACAGCTTTGCGCCGGTTTTTTCCCCCGAAGACCTTGCCAACCGGCCGCGTTTTGTGCTACAATACAGAGGAATGAACGAAACGTCCGGCGCGCCGCGTCTTTCCCGGCGGACCGGCCTTTCGGGTATCAGTATAGCACAAACCGTGAAAAAAGGAAAGGCTGATCGGAAAAAATGATCAACGGTGCGCAGCGGATGGTCGAGAGTTTGCTCGCGGAAGGGGTCACCACGATCTTCGGGTACCCCGGCGCGGCCATCTGCCCGTTTTACGATAAACTGTACGGCAGCGCCATGCGGCACATTCTGGCGCGGCAGGAGCAGAACGCCGCCCACGCCGCGAGCGGGTGGGCAAGGATCTCCGGGAGGCCCGGCGTGTGCGTCGCGACCTCCGGGCCCGGCGCGCTGAACCTCATCACCGGGATCGCGACGGCGTACATGGATTCGATCCCGCTCGTCGCGATCACCGGGCAGATCGACCGGAGCGAGCTCGGCCGGGACGTCTTTCAGGAGGCGGACATCACCGGCGCGTGCGAATCCGTCACGAAGCATTCCATCCTCCTCACCGACGCGCGGGACATCCCCCGCGCGTTCAAGGAGGCGTTTCTCGTCGCGGGGACGGGCCGCCCCGGGCCCGTTTTGATCGACGTGCCGATCGACGTGCAGCTTGCGGAGAGCGACGAGCCGTTTGTCTATCCGGAGACGGTCGACATCCCCGGCTACCACCCGACGACGAAGGGACACCCGCTGCAGATCAAGCGGGCGCTTTCCGCGATCGGCGAGTCGCTTAGGCCGATCCTCTGCTGCGGGGGCGGCGTGCTGCTCGGGAACGCGCGCGAGGCGTTTCTGGAATTCGCGCGAAAGGGCGGGCTGCCGGTCGTCTCGACGATGATGGGCCTCGGCGTGATGCCCTCGGACGACCCGCTGTTCCTCGGGATGATCGGTTCCCACGGCGAGGAGTGCGCGAACCGCGCCTTCCGCGAGGCGGATCTCCTCGTGCTCTGCGGCGCGCGCGTCGGCGACCGCGCGGTGGCAGCGCCGAACCAGATCGCCGACCAGGCGAAGATCATCCACATCGACGTCGACCCGGCGGAGATCGGGAAGAATATGCGCGCGGACATCCCCATCGTGGGGGAACTCCGCGGCGTTTTGGAAAAGATGACGGAGAAGCTCGAGCCCGTGGAGCGGGCCGGCTGGCGCACGCGCGTCGAAGGGTATCGGAACGCGCGGGCGCTGCGCGGCGAGGACCGGGAGGATTTCGTGGAGCCGCGCTCCTTTTTGCGGAAGCTCTCGGAACAGCTCCCCGCGAACACGGTGCTCACCGCCGACCCCGGGCAGGGGCAGATCTGGGCGGCGCGGAACTTCGCGATCCACGGGGGCAGGTTCCTGACCTCCGGGGGCCTTGGGACGATGGGCTACGCGCTCCCGGCGGCGCTCGGCGCAGCCGTCGCCGCGCCGGAGCGCACGGTCGTCGCGGTCTGCGGCGACGGCGCGTTCCAGATGAGTATGTGCGAGCTCGCGACGCTCTGCCAGACGCACGCGCCGGTGAAGGTCATTCTCTTTGACAACCGGCGGCTCGGCATGGTGCGGGAGCTGCAGAACCAGCGCTACGGCGGGCGGCATTACGCGACGTATCTTTCCGGGAACCCGGATTTTCTCCGGCTCTGCGCGGCGTACGGCATCCCGGCGCGGTTCGCCGCGACGAACGCCGAGGCGGACGCTTTCGCCGGGGAGATGCTCGCCGCGCGCGGGCCGTTCGTCCTGATCTGCCGGGTGGACCCCGACACGCCGACGCTGTAAGGAGGGAGTCCGATGGACCGTTATACGCTCTCCGTGCTGGTCGAGAACCGGCCCGGCGTCCTCTCGAAGGTCGTCGCGCTGTTTTCCCGGCGCGGGTTCAATATCCACAGTCTCGCCGTCGGGCCGGTGCAGGACGGCTCCGTCTCGTGCATCACGATCGTGGTGCTCGGCGACGCGGCGACCGTGGAGCAGGTGGAAAAGCAGCTCAACAAGCTTGTGCCGGTCATCAAGGTGCGAAACCTCGGCAGGCCGGGGGAATCGCTCTCCTGCGGGCTCGCGCTCGTGCGCGTGCAGTGTGAGAACGAGCGCCTCGGCGAGCTGATGCAGATCGCGCAGCTCGTCGGCGCCGAGGCCGTGGACGCCGCGCCCGGCGCGGTCACGTACCGCATCGCGGGGGAGGCCGAGAAGATCGACGCGTTCCTCGAGATGCTCCGGCCCTACGGCGTCCGCGAGATCGTCCGCACGGGGCAGATCGCCATGGAAAAGGCAAGACCCGCGTCTTCGCGGTGAAGATCGTTTTTTTAAGGGAGGAATCGTACAGTGGAAAAGCAGTTTCCGAGAACCGAGATCGGCGGGAAGTCGGTCTCCCGGCTCATCATCGGCACGAACTGGCTCCTCGGCTGGAGCCACCGGACGCCCTCGGCGGACCGGGCCATCAAGGCGAAATATAGCACGGACGAAGCGTTCCTGCCGATCCTCGAGGCGTACCAGCAGTACGGCATCGACACGGTCATGGCGCCGATGGACGCGCCGTTCGTCCATGCGATCCGCTACGCGGAGGAAAAGCTCGGGAAGAAATTCATCCTGATCGACACGCCGCAGATCAATGTCGACGACAACCCCGCCGCGCGGAAGGAGGCCGAGGCGCGCATCCGGCAGAGCGCGCAGAACGGCTGCGAATTCTGCCTGATCCACCACGCGAGCGCGGAACAGCTCGTCAACAAGAACAAGGGCATCATCGACCGGCTCGACGACTACACGAAGATGATCCGCGACGCCGGGATGATCCCGGGGCTCTCCGCGCATATGCCGGAGCTCGTCGTGTACAGCGACGAGAACGGCTACGACGTGGAGACGTATCTCCAGATCTTCAACTGCATGGGCTTTTTGATGCAGGTCGAGATCGAGACCGTCGCGTCGATCATCCAGCACGCGAAAAAGCCGGTCCTGAACATCAAGTCCATGGCGGCGGGACGCGTCACGCCGTATGTGGGCTTGACGTTCAACTGGAATGTCCTCAGGCCCATCGACTGCCTGACGCTCGGCGCGCACACCGCCGAGGAGGTCCACGAGGACGTGGAGATCTCGTTCGCGGCGCTCGAGCACCGGTTCCCGAACCTCGAAAAGCGCGCGAGCCCGGTGCAGTCCCAGGCGGCCTTCGGGAAGGGCTGAACGGCACGGGAGAAGCGGAGTCTGCATGATCGACACAGTTGTATTTGACATCGGCGGGGTGCTCGTCGATTGGCACTGGAAAAAGACCTTCCTCGAATGGTTCGGGGAGGAGCTTGCGGAAAAGCTCGCGGACGCGACGGTGCGCGACAAGGCGTGGCTCGAAGTGGACCGGGGCGTGCTCTCCGAGGAGGAGGTCGCCGCGCTGCTCACCCGCAACGCGCCGGAATACGGGAAGGAGATCGCGCGGATCGTCCACCGCAGCCACGAGCTGGTGACGCCCTTCCCCTTCGCCGAAGCGTGGGTCCGGGCGCTGAAGGCGGCGGGGTACCGGGTATATATCCTCTCGAATTTCAGCAAATTCGGCTTTGAGGCGGCGAAGCCGTCCTTCACGTTCCTGCCGTACGCGGACGGCGCGCTCATCTCGTATGAGGTGCAGCTCGTAAAGCCAGACCGCGCGATCTATGAAGCGCTCTGCGAGCGGTTCTCGATCGTGCCGGAGCACGCGGTCTTTCTCGACGACAATGCGGCGAACGTCGAGGGCGCGCGTGCGTTCGGGATGCACGGCATCGTGGTGGAAAACAAGGCACAGTCGGACGCGGCGCTCGCCGCGCTGGGCGTCCGTTTGGGATAAGCACGGTTTATTATTTGGAAAGGATGTTGCAGCATGAAACTTGGGATCATCAGCCAGCCGGGGAAGGAAGCGTTTTATCACGCGAAGGAGCTCGGTTTGGATTTCGTCGAGTTTGACCTCAACCCCACGGATTTCTTCGGCCCGCCCACGGAGAAGGTGGAAGCGCTCGTGCCGGAGATGAAGGCCGCCATGGCCGAGACCGGCGTGGAGGTCGGCGCGGTCGGACGCTGGGCCAGCCATGTGCTCGACGCCGAGGGCAGGAAAAAGCCGGAGGAATGGAACGAGGTGCAGAACGTCGCCCGGATCGGCGAGGAGCTCGGCGCGAAGTATTTCCTCTGCAGCGTGAACTACGTCCCGGAGCTCACGTACTATAAGAACATCACCGCCGCCATCGCGTACCTCAACGAGGTCGTGGCGCTCGCGAAGGCGCACGGCATGGAGGCCGCCATCGTCAACTGCATGATGGGCGACAACTACATCCGCACGCCGGAGCAGTGGAAGCTGGTGCTCGACGAGGTGCCGGGCCTTGGGATCAAGTACGATCCGTCCCACAGCTTCGTACACGGCGGCGACCACGGCGCGTACATGGAGGAGGGCCTCGACTGGGGCGACCGTTTCAAGTACTGCCATATCAAGGGCGTCATCCAGTACGGGGAATCCGACGAGCCGCAGATGTGGGCGTCCCGCGCGGTGTTCGACAAGCACCCGGAGCTCGCCGAGGAGTTCCTGCCGAAGATGCTCGGCCACAAGCGGTACGACAACCCGCCCGCCGGCATCGACGCGATCAACTGGCGCGCGTTCTTCGCGATCCTCTACAAGTACGACTATGACGGCTATCTCGCGATCGAGCCGCATTCCGCCACATGGCGCGGCGAAAAGGGCGAGAAGGGCGTGAAGTACACGATCAAGTACATCCGCGATCTGATGCTGCCCTGAATTGTGTAAAAAAAGAGGAGGCTCCGGTCCCAGACGAGACCGGAGCCTCTTTGCGTCATCAGCTTTAGCTGCAAGTATCGAGCGAAGCGGGGAAGAAAACTCGCACGGTTCGCCGCTACGAAAAGCCCGCAGGGGAAAGGAAACTGCCCATGGATGGGCGGCGGGGCGAGCAATGAAGGCGGCAAACCATTCCCCCTGCGACTTTAGATGCGTGCTGGCAACAGGCCCTGATCTTTCGCAATCAGTCGCGGAAAAGGGAGAATTTCTGGAGTTCGGCGGGAATGCCGAAGTTGTGCATATAGCCCTCGTCGCCGTTGAGGATGCGGCGGCGTTTCCACACGCCGTTTTGGAACTCGCCCTCCTCCTTCGAGAGGATCTCGATGTCGGCGGCGTCGCCCTCCGGCGCGGAGATCCGCATGGAGCAGCCCGTCGCGAGGACGGCGAATTCGTAGTCCCCGAGCTCGACCACGAGGCCGCCCGCCGCCGTGGCATTCGGGTCCGGCGCGGCGAAGCCGCCGGGGCCGAAGCTGAATTCCAGATCGACGTGGGAGAGGTGGACGATCTCGCTGCGGCCCTGCCCGGAGAGGAAGCCGTGGACCTTTCCGGCCTGATGCGCCGCTTCGAGCAGATCCTCCATGCCTTCGACCTTGCGGTAGGCGTCGCCGAGCAGCGCGCCCGGCTTGCCGGACGCCTGCAGCGCCGAAGCGGAGATGTTCAGCAGGCTGAGGGTCGCCTCGTCCGTTGCAGTGCCGCCGCCCATCATGTCCTCCACGCCGAACGGCGAGAAGCACAGCGCGTTGTGCGCGCCGACCGCGTACAGATAGAACGCGACCGCGTCCGCGGAATTGCGGACCTCCGGGATGAAGAGCGGGTTTCCGTCAGACTCGTATTCCTCGCAGATATCGCGGTAATTGTTGACGTAGATGTCCGGCGCGAAGAACGCGACGGACGGCGCGGCAACGCGCCAGACTTTGTGCATCTTGAACTGCGGGCCGCCGGACGGGTAGCTGCCGGGCGTCCACGGGGGCTGCTCGAGCCACGCGTTCACGTACATGGGCAGGTCGAGCTCGGCCTTGCCGGCCTCGATGATGCGCTCCACCGCGCGGGCGTAATGCCACGCCATGAAGGTCTCGTCGGCGTCCTTGCCGAAGGCCTCGGACCATGTGCCGGAGACGGAGAACGCCTTGGCGAGCGCTTCGGGGATCTCCTTCTTGAAGGCGGCCTCGGCGAGCGGGCCGTGGTCGCGGGCCGCGCCGATGACGCCGATCTCGTTTTCCACCTGCACCGCGATGACGGTGTGCGCGTCGTCGGTCTCCTTGAGGTGCTTCATGACCGCCGCGAACGCCTTTGCGTCCGCTTCGACCGCCGCGTCGCAGAGCGGGGTGACGATCCGCTGCTGCTGGAAGTGCATCATCATCAGCGGCTTATTGCCCGGGCCTTTCACCGTCGGGAAGCGGGCGGCGTCGAGCTTGACCCAGTGCGGGACATACGCCGAGGCGCTGTTCTTCCAAAGACCGAACCAGAGGAAGACGAGCCGGACGTTCTCGCGGCGGGCCTGCGCGATCAGGCCGTCGATGAGGGCGAAGTCGAAGCTGCCCTCCTTAGGCTCCACGCATTCCCAGAAGATCGGCGCGACGACGCAGTTCATGTGCATCGGGCGCAGCGCGGGCCAGACGCGCTCCTCCATGTATTCGAGGCTCGAGGAGCTGGAGTTGTGGATCTCTCCGGCGCGCGCGTGGAACGGCTTGCCGTCCACGATGAGCTGGGTCAGCTTGCCCGAGCCGGTGAGATAGGGGATGTGTGACATTTCAGTGACCTCCGGTTTCTTCAGATGTTGTTTGGGGACGCCCCAAGGCCGCAGGGGGAGACCCGCAGTGTTCGGGTCTCCCCCTTGACGGCTGTGTTTGGTTCTAAATGTGTTCGCGCTGATGGGAAGCGGACGAAGTGTACTCACTTCATGTGCACCCCCGCCGCGGGAGAAAGCAAAAGATTTTCACCGCGCCGAAGCGCGACGCAAAAGTCTTTTGGCCTACCTTTTCTTCAGAAAAGGTAGGCGCGACGCAAAAGTTCTTTTGCCTACTTTTCTTTCAAGAAAAGTAGGGGTTAGAGGTTGGAGCGGAGCCACTGGAGGTCGGCGGCGAGGCAGGCGGGACGGTCCTGCGGATCGTTGTAGCTTGCCTCGCGCTCGACGATGTAGACGACGTCGCCGTCGCACTGCGCGTCTGCGGCGGCCTTGATGGCCTTCCAGTCGACGATGCCCTCGCCGGTCGGGACGTTCAGCTTGTCGCGCTCTTCCTTCATCTTGAGGAACTCGGGCGGGAAGATCGGCTTGCCGTTCTCGTCGAGCTCAAAGTGGAAGCGCGGCATCTCCTCGTGGCGGGAACGCGGCTTGTTTGCGCCGATGACGGCGTTGTTCTCTTTGATGTGGATGGAGGCGATCCGGCCCGCGTGCGCGTTGATGAACTTGACCGGATCGGCGCCGGAGGCGGAGCACCAGCCGCAGTCGACCTGGAACGCGGTGACTTCGGGATCGGCGGCCTCGATGAGCCAGTCGTAGAGGTACTTGCCCTCGTCGACGAAGAACTCGTCGGTGTGGTTGTGATAGCCGATCTTGATGCCGTAGGGCTTCGCGATCTTGCCGAGGCGGGTGAGATCCGCCGCGAGCTCTTCGGCTTCGGCCTTGGAGTTGAACGCCGCAGACGGGACGATGATGAGCTTCGCGCCGAGCTCCGCCATGTAGGGGATCTTCGCCTCGACGAGGTCGAGCCCGATGTGCGCGGAGACGGCCTTGAGGTCAAGGCGGGCGAGCGCGGCCTTCATTTCCTCGACCGGGACGTCAGTGAAGTCCGCGGTGAGCTCGACGCCGTCATAGCCCAGCTTGGAGATGATCTCCAGCTTCTCGATGGGGCCGACGGGCTCGGACATGAGGGAGTAGACCTGTACATTGATGTTTTCCATGGGAAAACTCCTTTCTGGATGAGATTTAGAAAATGTGCGGCGGCAGACGCCGCCGCACAACGTACGGATCCGGGAATGCGATTAGAAATAGATGGCCTTGCCGGTCTTGGAGGACTGGTAGATGCTGTCGAGGATGCGGGTGACGACGTACGCCTGATCCGCCGTGACGAACAGGTCGCCCTCGCCGCGCAGCGCCTTGACCCAGATCTCCGCTTCCTTCGACTTCGGGGCCGGGCCCGGGGTGAAGCCGGGAATGTAGCCCTGCACCTTCTCGCCGACCCAGGAGATCGTCGGCTGGTTCGCGACGACGTGGTTCAGGCGGACACGGCCCTCGATGGTGTCGAGGCCGCCCTTGGTGCCGCAGAGGAGCGTATAGGCCTGGTTGCTCGCGCCGGCGGCTTCCGCCATGTTGATGGCCCAGGAAGCGCGCAGGTTGATGACCGCGCCGTTCTTCATCTTGATCTGGCCGACCGCGGAGTCTTCCACGTCGTAGGTCTCGTTGTTCCAGTGGTCCGGATCGCCGCGCCAGTTGTTCTGGCCCTGATGCTCCGGATCGAGGAGACGGCCGAGCTTCTCGAAGGAAGTGCCGACGACGTAATCGACGTCATAGTTGTTCATGAGGAACAGCGTGAGGTCGAGCGCATGGGTGCCGATGTCGATCAGCGGACCGCCGCCCTGCTTGGACTTGTCCGTGAAGACGCCCCAGGTCGGAACGCCGCGGCGGCGGAGATAGGTGGCCTCGGCGTAGTAGACGTCGCCCAGCCAGCCGTCGTCCACGACCTTCTTCGCGACCTGATTCGCGAAGAAATGGCGGTACTGATAGCCGATGGTGAGCATCTTGCCGGTGCGGTCGCGGGCCTCGAGCATTTTCTTCGCGTCGGCCTCGGTCGCGGCCATCGGCTTCTCGCAGAGGACGTGCTTGCCGGCCTCGAGCGCGGCGATCGTGATCTCGCAGTGCGCGATGTTCGGGGTCAGAACATGGACCGCGTCGATCGTCGGGTCCGCGAGGAGTTCCTTATAGTCGGTGTAGACCTTCGCGTCCGGGGTGCCGTACTCTTTCGCCGCCTTCTCGGCGCGCTCGATGATGAGATCGCAGAACGCGACCATGTCGACGCC
Organism: uncultured Clostridia bacterium; assembly: GCA_947623765.1. Lineage (GTDB taxonomy): Bacteria > Bacillota > Clostridia > Oscillospirales > Acutalibacteraceae > Hominenteromicrobium. The sequence continues at coordinate 14,684 of CANQIG010000008.1, forward strand.
TTCCATGCCGGCCATGCCGGGGAAGTGCTTCTGGTTCGCGATGCCGCCGCAGCCGATGAAGCCGATCTTCAGGTTTGCCATTGGAGAATTCCTCCCATTCATTGTATTTCGCGGGTCATACCCGTAGGTGAAGGGCGCTGCTTTCCGGCGCGGTCCGCGCCCAGCGGACGGTTTCGCCGGGAAAAGCCCCTAAATCCCTTGTACACATTTTAGCGCAAAAATCCGGAAAAGTAAAGACCTTTTTGTAAAAAGTCTGCAGATTCCGGAAGCCGGGATACAAAATACGGGACGCCGGCGTTCGGCGTCCCGTATGCAGCGCGCTTACGGCGCAAGCACCTCGGAGAGGGAGCGGTCCGTGAAGAACGTGTTGGCGTTGTAGAGGAAAAGCACGTCCGTGACGGACTCGCGCCGGAGCACGTCGTCGGCCGAGGCGTAGTAATAGCGCGGGTCGATGAGGATGATCCGGTCGAAATAGGGGTAGAGGAACTGCACGAAGCAGTTCGCGTAGGAATCCTTGAAGAGCAGGAGCGTGCGGCCCGTCCCGGCGGTCGTCGTGATGTCCGTGCGCGGCGCGTTGCCGCCGAGGAACACCGCGTACTTGTCGTTCCCGGAAAGGCTCGCGTCGTCGTAGAGCGTGGCGAGCCGTGCGGGGTCGCCCTCGTCGGCGCGGTAGAAGAGAACGTCGGTCCTCGGCACGGCGATCTCGATGACGTCGAGCGTGTCGTGGCAGCCGCTCTTTGCGGCCAGCGTGCCCTCGAAATCGGCGCTGACCGCGTAGGTGTCATAGCCCATCGCCGCGCCGTCGATCCCGAGCGCGGGCGCGATGGCTTCAAAGGCGATCCGCGCGCCGTAGGTCGTCCAGTGGTGGTCGGTCTTGTAATAGAGCGGTTCGCCGCTGTGGGCGAGGAGCGCCGGGGAGACGTCGAGGAACTGCACGCCCTCGAGTCCCGAGGCGAACGCGGAGATGTCCGCGAGCTGGTCGCGCAGGGGGACGTTTTCCGGCAGGCGGTCGGTGAGGATCGCCGCGGCGTTCGGCACGACCGCCATGGAGACCGAAAGCTCCGGGTGACGCGCGGCGAACGCGTTGATTGCATCGCGGCTCTTTTCGAGCGCGGCCGTGTCCGGCGCGGCGGGCGGCTCCATCAGATAACCGTCGCGGCAGAGGAGGACGCCGTTCGCCTCCTTCGCGCCGAGGAGCCGCCGGAACGCGAGATCGAGCGTGATCCAGCGGTCGCGGCCCGCGAACTGCTCGGCGGCGTACGAGTTCCAGTCGTTGAAATAGGAGCCGTTCAGCAGGGAGGAGACGGAAAACACCGGGAACTGCTTTAATCGACGGTTCTCGGCGGGCGAGAAGTCGCGGTCCGGGAGCGCGAGGCTCACGGCGGCGAGCGTCAGGATCGCCGCGAGGAAGAACGCGCCGGTCCAGACGCTCTGGCGCTGCAGCGCGCGCAGGCGGGCCTGCTTGCGCGTCTCCCGCGCGTCGCGGACCGGGCGGGGCTGGGGTCTCGGCGCGGCGGGGGCCGGGGCGTTCCGCACGGAGGGGGCTGCCCTTCGGGGTCTGTTCGGTTGTTCCACGGGGGGTCCCCTCCTTTCAGAACTGTGCGTACAGGAACGAGGAATAGGTGTCGTTCATCATGCCCGCGACGCAGAGCAGGAGCAGCGCCGCAAAGTAGAAGATCGAAAGAAGCGTCCACGGCTGGCCCCGGCGGGCGAGCTCGCGCCCGAGGCGCGCGCCGACGGGCAGCGCGGCGGCAGCGCCGAGCAGCAGCGGGCGAAGCGCGCCGAGCGCGTAGTAGGCGGCGGCACCGTCCGCAACGCCGCCGAGGAAGAACATCCGGGAGAGGCGCGTGAACGCCTCCGCGGGCGTCGCGGAGAAGAAGAACACCCAGCCGATGACGACGAGCAGGAAGGTCAAAACGACGCGCACGGCGTTCGGGATCGTTTCGAGCACGCCCTTGAGGACGAGTTTTTCGAGCACGACGAGCAGGCCGTGGTAGATCCCCCAGAGCAGGAAGGTCAGGCCCGCGCCGTGCCAGAGGCCCGTCAGGAGCCAGACGGCCATGAGGTTCAGGAAAATGCGGAACGGATGCACGCGGCTGCCGCCGAGCGGGATGTAGACGTACTCCCGGAACCACGCGCCGAGCGTGATGTGCCAGCGCCGCCAGAATTCGGAGACGCTGCGGGAGAGGTACGGGTAGTCGAAGTTCTTCGGGAGCTGGAACCCGAACATCCCCGCGAGGCCGACCGCCATGTCCGAGTAGCCGCTGAAATCAAAGTAGAGCATCAGCGCATAGGAGAGCGCGCAGAGCCACGCGAAAGCGGCGGTGAGGCTCTCCGGCGGGAGCGCGGAGAGCGCGTAGAACGTCGTGCCGAGCGTGTTCGCGAGGAGGATCTTTTTCGAGAGGCCGATGAGGAAGCAGCGCGCGCCCGCGCCGAACCGCCGCCACGAGAAGGGATGGTGCGCGAACTGCGCTTCCATCTCCGGGTAGGGGACGATCGGGCCGGAGGCGAGCTTCGGGAAGAACGTGACGTAGAGGGAGAACGTGAGCGGGTCCTTCGAGCCGTCGGTCCTGCCGCGGCGGATGTCCGCGAGATAGGAGATCAGCGAGAAGGTGAAGAACGAGAGCCCGACGGGGAGCGGCAGCTCCCGCGCGGCGAACGACGTGCCGAAGACCGCGTTGACCGTCTCCAGCACGAACCCGGCGTATTTCCAATAGCCGAGGAGCGCGAGGTCCGCGAGGACGGACGTCGCGAAGACCGCGCCGCTAAGGACCTTTTTCCCGGAATCGCGCAGGGCGGCGAGCTCCCGGCCCGCCGCGTAGTTGAACGCGAGCGCGCAGAGCATCAGCACGAGGTATTCCGGCGTGCCCCACGCGAAAAACAGCAGGCTGCAAAGGAGCAGCAGAACGTTCGAGAATCTTCCCGGGGTCAGGATGTAGAGCAGCAGACAGACCGGCAGAAAGCCAAACACGAAAAAGAGATCGCCAAACGCCACAGTCCTTCCCCCCCTTACAACGCGTTCAAAAAGGATTCGCGGACCGCCTGTTCGTTCTCGCAGACGGCAAAGAGCACGTAGACGCCGCGGATCTCCACGACGGCGTGGTCGGTGAGGAGCGCGAACTGCTCCGCGCCGTAGCCGTCGAAGCTGTCCCTCTGCGTCTGCAGGCGCGCGCGGATCGCGGCCTCCACCGTGTCGGCTTGGCTCTCGTCCGCGAGTTTCAGGACGAGCAGTTCCTTCGCGCCCATGTTGGAGGCGGGGTAATAGAGCGTCATGCCCGCGAAGTCCGACGCGGAGAGGCCGTAGAGCCTGCGGAGCATCGTCGCGTCGCCGGGCTGCGTCTCGGAGAGGTCCAGCCGCGCGAGGGCGGCCTGCTCGACCGTCTCGAAGGGGATCTCCGGATCGGGCGTGGAGCCGAGCAGGAAAAGGATAAAAAGCACGGCAAGGGAGGCGGAGACCCAGCGCAGCGCCTCAAGAAGGATCAGTTTCGATTTCATGGCGCAGCGCCCCCACCACCAGATTTTTCGCCCAGTACGGATAGAACTCGGGCCGGACATGGATGCCGTCGGTCTCCCAGTATTCCGCGAGCGCGTCGCAGATCGCGGTGTTGTCCACATAGACCGCGCCGGCGTCGGCGCAGATCTCGCCCACGGCTTCGCTGTACGCCGGGATGTTGTACCAGCTCGTCGTGACCTCGAACGCCGGGTCCCGCGCGGGGAGGATCGAGCTGACGACGAGCGTCGCGTCCGGGAGCTTTTCGTGTAGGTCTTTGAGGACCTCGGCCATCTCTGCGGCGTATTCCTCCGCGGTGTCCCAGTAGCCGATGGAGACGTCGTTCAGGCCGTAGCAGAGGTATACATAACGCGGGCGCAGCGCGAGCAGCTCGTCCATGTGGTCGGCGATGTTGCGGATCGTATCGCCGCCGCCCGCGAACACGCGGTTCCCATCGAGAAAATCGTAATAGGAGAAGCCCACGGCGCGCGAATCCCCGAGGACGGCGTAGTCGCGAAACTCCGGCCAGATGTTGTAGTCCTCGGCGAGGAGCGCGTCGAGCTTTTCCTCCCGGGCGGCGAGCTCGCGCGCGCGCAGCGCCTCGTCCACCTCGTCCGGGGAGCGGGCGGCCATGCGGTGGAGCACGGCGAGCCCCTCCGAGGTGTCGACGGGCGTTTCTTCCGGCTGGAGGAAGACGGCCCAGATCGCCGCCGCGAACACAAGGACGCCGGCCACAGCCAGCGCCAAATAGGAGGCAAATCGACTTTTCTGCTTTTCGTTCAAGGCGGTCCGCCTCCTTCTTCCGGTTTACATATCTTTCTCGGTACTATTATAAAACGGTTCGGATCGAATTGCAAGGAAGTTTGGCGCATTTTGTCGACTTTTTGCGCGCGGTGAAAAAAGGGCCGCCGTTTCTTGCGCGGCGCGGCGATCCGTGGTACAATGGTCCCAACGATACGAAGGAGGCCGGTGCCATGCCCGTACCCATCGAACAGCGCTGCCCGCACGCGAAGAAATGCGGCGGCTGCCAGCTGCAAAATCTCACCTACCCGGAACAGCTCGCGATGAAGCACCGCGTGTGCATCGGGCTGCTCGGCCGCTATGGCCGCGTCGCGCCCGTGCTCGGCATGGCCGACCCGACCCATTACCGCGCGAAGGTGCAGGCCGCGTTCGGCGTGCAGCGAGGCCGCGCCGTCTGTGGCATCTACCAGAGCGCGACGCACAACATCGTCCCCGTGGACGAGTGCCGCATCGAGGACGCCGCCTGCGACGGCGTTGTGCGGAGCGTGCGGAAGATCCTCACGGAGATGCGCCTGCCCGCGTTCGACGAGCGGCGCGGGACCGGGCTCCTCCGCCATGTGCTCGTCCGGCGCGCGTTCGGCACCGGGGAGATGCTCGTCGTGCTCGTCACGGCTGCGCCGATCTTCCCCGCGCGGCAGAAGTTCGTCGCGAAGCTGCTCGAGGCGCACCCCGAGATCACGACCGTCGTGCAGAACGTCAACGGGAAGTTCACCCCGATGGTGCTCGGGGACGAGGAACGCGTGCTCTTTGGGCCGGGGTTTATCACGGAGACGCTCTGCGGACTGCGCTTTCGCATCTCCGCGCGGTCGTTTTTCCAGGTGAACCCCGTCCAGACCGAGGTGCTGTACCGCACGGCGCTGGACTTCGCGCATCTCACCGGGGCGGAGACCGTCGTCGACGCGTACTGCGGGACCGGGACGATCGGGCTCGCGGCGGCGGGCCGCGCGAAGGAAGTCCTCGGCGTGGAGCTGAACCCCGACGCCGTGCGCGACGCGCGGCAGAACGCGAAGGAGAACGGCATCCGGAACGCGCGGTTCGTCTGCGGGGACTCGACCGCATTCCTCGGCGCGCTCGCGCAGGAGCGGGGCCGCTGCGACGTGCTGTTCCTCGACCCGCCGCGCGCGGGGAGCACGCCGCAGTTCCTGAAGGCCGCCGCGAAGCTCGCGCCGGAGCGGATCGTCTACATCTCCTGCAACCCGGAGACGCTCGCGCGTGACCTGAAGCTCCTCGTCGAGCGCGGCTACCGCGCGGAGAAGATCCAGCCGGTCGATATGTTCCCGTTCACGAAGCATATCGAGACGGTTGTAATGCTTTCCCACAAAAAACCTGATAGCGTAATCAACGTAAAAGTGGAGTTTGGTGAAGGTGAGGG
>CANQIG010000009.1 GCA_947623765.1 uncultured Clostridia bacterium
GTACACCTCCCCGGAGATCGCGGAAGTGGGTCTCACCGAAAAGCAGGCGGTCGAGCGCGGCATTCCGGTGCGCGTCGGCAAGGCCCTGATGGGCGCGAACGGCCGCACGCAGATCGCAAAGGGCGAGCGGGGGTTCATCAAGGTCATGGCGCACGCCGAGACGGGCGTGCTCCTCGGCGCGGCGCTCATGTGTGAGCGCGCGACCGACATTGTCGGCGAAGTCGCACTCGCCGTTTCCAGCCAAATGACTGCCCGCGATTTCCTTCGCGCCGTCCGCCCGCATCCCACTTTTGAGGAGGCGCTCGGAGAGGCGGGAGAGGGGATTTTATCCAGCCTGGAGCAGTCACAATAAAATGGCTCTGCGTAGGGACTGGTGATCCTATTTGTTGTTCTTTTAAAAAAGAAAAAAGCGCGAAAACGGCGGAAATTTCCAAGCATAAACGGGAGGCTGACGCTCACAATAGAACCAGCAAACGCGAGAAATGCAGAAAAAAGGAGTAAGTGACATGAGCGACAGCAACAACAGCAATGTGATGGTCCCCGAGGCCAAGGAAGCGATGAACCGCTTCAAGATGGAGGCCGCGAACGAGGTTGGCGTCAACCTCAAGCAGGGCTACAACGGCGACCTGACCTCCCGGCAGGCCGGTTCGATCGGCGGCCAGATGGTCAAGAAGATGATCAAGTCCTACGAGCAGAGCATGAAGTAAATGCCCAGTACCGAAAAGGGATGCCTTCGGGCATCCCTTTTTGGATATGGGGTCATTCGTAGTCCTCGATGATCTTGAGCGCGGCGGGCAGCGTCTCAGCGGGGATGCCCTTTTGCAGCAGCCGGCGGTCCGCCTCGGGCAGGCGGGAGAGCGGCGTGTCGATCGTGTGCAGCGGGACGGGGTCGCCCTCGCGGAAGACCGCGATCCGCTCGCCCCACGCGCGGACCGCGTACGGCGGCGCGGAATTCTGAATATTTTCTGAATTTCCCGCTGTGCTCGCGCTGTTTTCTTGACTTGCCCCTTCATTTGGGGTATAATGTTCGGAGATATTGCCTTCTGCGCCCGCAGCCGCGGGCGCAGAAGGCGGCCGCAGCGCGATGAAGGTCGCCGCGGCGAGAACGGCGGCGGAGACGAGCAGCGCCGCGCAGAGGATCCAGAGCCGGACCGCTTCCGCGGCGGGCTTTTGGGCAGAGTGTTTCATGGCAATCCAAGGTTCCTTTCTGCATTTACGGAATGCGGTTTTGTGCGCTCTGGCGTTAGTCTCTGCGGGCTTTGCCAGATTATGCGCCGTTTGGGAGGTTTTGCTGCCGCTTTTCGGGCGGGCGCCTCCCCTTGAAAGAGGAATGGGTAAGGAGGTTTATCGTGCTGATGAAAGAAGATCTGAACCGGTACAACACTGCGAAGATCACCGTGCGCGGCATGGGGGGGCGCACGGACGGCGAGATGGCACGCTCCGCCGGCGCGACGGTGCATACCGTGCTCGGGATGTTTACAAAGCTGCTGAAAACCGTGTTCTTCATCCTCGCGATCACGGGGACCATCGTCCTGCTCAGCGTGCTTTCCGTGATCTGGAGCTTCCGGGACGAGCGCATGGGCAACCTCCGGTCGTTCGGCGTCGCGGAGAACAGCATGGTGTACGTCGCGGACACGCTCCACATCGACAGCGTGGACACCGCGCACTGGACGCAGCATATGCGGTACAGCGGCGGCGAGATCCGGACAAGCGTTCCGTTCTCGCAGATCCCGAAGATCATGCAGGACGCGATGACCGCGATCGAGGACAAGCGCTTCTGGACGCACGAGGGCGTGGACTGGATCGGCACGGGCCGCGCGGTCCTCGGGCTCGCGCTCGGCGCGGACGAGACCGTCGGCGGCTCCACGATCACGCAGCAGCTCATCAAGAACGTGACCGGCGAGAACCAGGTCAGCATCATGCGGAAGATCAAGGAGATCTTCATGGCGCTGAACCTGGAAAAGGAATACTCCAAGGAGGAGATCCTCGAGGCGTACCTGAACCGCGTCAATTTCGGCAACGGCTATTACGGCGTGCAGGCCGCCGCGAAGGGCTATTTCGGGAAGAACATCTGGGACTGCAACATCGCCGAGTGTGCGACGATCGCCGCGACCACGCAGAACCCCTCGCAGCTTTGCGTCTTCTACTATCCGGAGGCGAACAAGCGGCGCCGCGATACGGTCATCGACGAGATGTGGAACCAGGGGCTCATCACCCGGGCGGAGTACGAGCAGGCGCAGTACGACTCCGACCACCTGAAGACGAGGGCGGACGAGGATTATGTGCCGCCGGAGACCACCGAGGACGAACAGACGCAGCAGAACTCCGTCAATCAGGTGTGGAACGAATACGACGAGGAGGTCTTTGACGACACGATCAAGCTCCTCATGAAATACGGCAATTACAGCGAGGAGAACGCCATAGACCTGATCTACAACGGCGGCCTCAAGATCTACTCCGCGCAGTATGTCCCGCTGCAGGAGGGTTTTGAAGACCTGCTCGAGAACCACTGGCAGGAGTACACGAGCGAGAGCGACTGGGACATCTGGACCGGCGCGTGCCTGATGGAGTACGACGGGCGCATCCTCTGCGTCAACGGCAACAAGGGCGTCGGCGACGGCACGCTGATCGAAAAGAAGGAGAACCTCGGCTGGAACATCGTCTCCGATACGACGAGACCGCCCGGGTCCTCCATCAAGCCGATCGGCGTCTATATCGAGGCGCTCGAGGAAAAAGCGATCACCTGGGGCTCCGTCCTCAAGGACGAGCCGGTCCCGAACTACTTCGGCGTCGGCGACCTGACGCCCGGCCCGTCGAACTTCGACGGCGTCTACGCCGGGACGGCGAGCGTGGACTACGCCATCGCGAAGTCCCTGAACGCGCCGCCCGCGAACCTGCTCAACCAGATCGGCGTGCTGACGAGCTACCGCTTCATGACCGAAAAGCTGCACTTCACGTCCCTCACCGAGGGCGATTCCTACAACCTCGGCGGCCTGTCGATCGGCGGCCTGGAGAAGGGCGTTTCGGTCCGGCAGATGGTCGGCGCATATCAGATCTTCGGCAACGGCGGCGTGTACAACGAGCCCTACACGGTCTACCGCATCGAGGACCACGAGGGCAACGTCATTTACGACTACCAGCTCTCCCGCGTGCCGGAACAGGCCTGCTCCCCGGAGAACGCGACGATCATGAACAAGCTCCTGCACGAGCCGCTGACGAACCTCTCGGTCGGCACCGCGCAGATGTGCTACCGCGAAGATCTCGACCAGATCGCGAAGACCGGTACCGCCGAAGACTTCATGGACATCTGGTATATGGGCGGCACGCAGTCGTTCATCGCCGGTATCTGGTACGGCCACGAGGAGACCTCCGAGGTCCACGACACGAACGGCGCGAAAAAGATGTACAACGGCATCATCGACTGGCTGGAGGAGAATTACAGCGATTTCCTGCATAGCGGCTCCTTCGTGCTCAGCCCGAACGTGGTGCAGATGAGCTATTGCCGCGACAGCGGGCTCCGTCCCGGCAGCAACTGCGCGGCCGACCACATCGCCATGGGGTGGTTCAACCAGAACGACCTGCCGCGCACCTGCAACGGGGAGTCGGACCACATCGCCGTCAACAGCGCGAACGCCTCTCCGAGCCCGACGCCGCGTCCGGTGAACCCGCAGTTCGGTTCCGGCGGGAGCACGAACCCGTGGGGCGGCTGGACAGGAACGTATCGGCCGACCGTCACCGCGCCGCCTTCGTACGGAGGCGGCTCATACGGAGGCAGCTCATACGGGCAGGCGACGCAGGCTCCTGCGCAGGGGACCACGCGGTCTGCCGACCAGTCGTCCTCGCTCCCGGAGCACGATCCGTTCTCGTAGCACAGGCGCATTGGATTATACAAAAACCCCCGGGCGGACCGGGGGTTTTTTATCGGAATTCCGGGTTGCTTTTTCGGGATAAATATGATAAACTGTTCTTTACGGTAATACAGACGTATTCAGGTGACGGACAAATGGACAAGCAATCCTATCTTCTCATCGACGAAAGCGTCCTGCCGGAGATCTATCGGAAGGTCGTCCGCGCGAACGAGCTGCTGGAAAACGGCGGCGCTTCGAGCACCGCGGAAGCGGCGCGGCTGGCCGGGATCTCCCGCAGCGTCTATTACAAGTATAAAAACGCGGTGTTCCCGTATGTGCGGCGGGAGGCGGGCGGCCTCTTCACGGTGCAGGCGCTGCTCCTCGACAAGCCCGGCGTGCTGGTGGAGCTCCTGACGGTGTTCTACCGCGCGAACGCGAACATCCTCACCATCAACCAGAATATCCCGGTCAAGGGCAAGGCGTTTGTGACGGTCTCCGCGAGGAGCGACCGAATGCGCGGGGACGCCGACACGCTGCTGCGCGAGCTGCTCGAAGTGCCCGGCGTCCTGAAAGTGGAGAGTATTTTGGGTTGATCTGGGGCGTATTTTCGCGGCCCCGTTCGGAAAGGAAACGGTTTTTATGGCATACATAGCGGTCCTCGGACACGGCGTTGTGGGCTCCGGCGTGCTGGAGGTGCTCACCACGCATACAGAAAGCATCGAAAAGCGCGCGAAGGAGCGCATCGAGGTCAAACGCATTCTGGATCTTCGGGAGTTCCCCGATCTTCCGTACAGCGAGCGGTTCACGAAGGATTTTGAGGAGATCGTCACCGATCCCGAGATCGGCATCGTCGTGGAGTGCATGGGCGGGCTGCACCCGGCCTACGATTACGTGAGATCGTGCCTTCTCGCCGGAAAGAGCGTCGTCACCTCCAACAAGGAACTCGTCGCGGAAAAGGGCGCGGAGCTGCTCGCGCTGGCGCAGGAAAAGAACCTCAACTTCCTCTTTGAGGCGAGCGTCGGCGGCGGCATCCCGATCATCCGGCCGATCAGCCAGTGCCTCGCGGCGAATGAGGTCTCGGAAATCGCCGGCATCCTGAACGGCACGACGAATTTCATTTTGACGAAGATGATCCGCGAGCACATGGAGTTTTCCGAGGCGCTTCGCCTCGCGCAGGAGCTCGGCTACGCCGAGCGCGACCCCTCCGCCGACGTGGAGGGCACTGATGCGTGCCGGAAGATCTGCATCCTCGCGTCGCTCGCGTTCGGGACGCACGTCTATCCGAACTGCGTCTATACGGAAGGGATCTCCGGCGTTGCGCTCGAGGACGTGGATTTCGCGGACGTCTGGGGCGGGGTCATCAAGCTGATTGGCTCCGTAAAGAGGCTCGAAAGCGGGCAGGTGCATATTATGGTCTGTCCGATGTTTGTCCATCGCGGCAGCCAGCTCGCGAGCGTGGACGACGTGTTCAACGGCATCCTCGTGCGCGGGGACGTCACCGGCGACGTCGTGTTCTACGGCAAGGGCGCGGGCAAGCTGCCGACGGCGAGCGCGGTCGTCGCGGACGTGATCGACTGCGTGAAGCACATGGCCGCCCGGAAGTACCTGTTCTGGGAGGACGCGAAGCCCGATTTCGTCGCGGACCCGAACACGGCGGACGTCACGGCGTACGTGCGCGTCTCCGGCGAGACGGGCGATGCCGCGTTCGCGGCGGCGGAGCGTGTCTTCGGCGCGGCGCACGTGAAGCGGCTCCTCGCGAACAGCCCGAAGGCGGGCGAGGCGGCGTTCGTCGCGGACGGCGAGACCGAAGCGACGCTCGCCGAAAAGCTGGCGAAGCTCGAAGCGCAGGGGGTGCGGGTCGAAAACCGCATCCGCATCTCGGATTACTGATCCCCGCACGCTGCGGGATCGCATTTGAAGAAAGCGAGGAAGGGAAATGATCCGCATCGACATTCCCGCGACCTCCGCGAACCTCGGCTCCGGCTTTGATTCGCTGGGCATCGCGCTGACCATGTACAACCGCGTCTGGATGGAGGAATACGACGGTCTCGAGATCACCTCGGTGGACGACACGCCCATCCCGACGGATGAGACGAACCTCATATACTGGGCGGCGAAGTTCCTCTACAACGAGTGCGGCAAAACGCTGCCGGGGCTTCGCATCCGCCAGGAGAACAACATCCCGATGGCGCGGGGCCTCGGGAGCAGCTCAGCGTGCATCGTCGCGGGGATCCTCGGCGCGAACCGTATGCTCGGTACGCCGTTCTCGCAGAACGACATCATCCGCATCGCGGCGAAGATCGAGGGCCACCCGGACAACACCTCCCCGGCGATCTCCGGCGGGCTCGTCGCCTCCGCGATGGAGGGCGAGCGCGTGTATTCGGTCTCGGTGCCGGTCTCGGAGAAGATCCGGTTCGCCGTGATGATCCCGCCGTTCGAGCTCAAAACCGAGCAGGCGCGCGGCCTTCTGCCCAAAACGTATTCGCGCGAGGACACGGTCTACAACCTCTCGCGCTCCGCGCTGATGACCGCCTCGCTCTTTTCCGGCGACCTGCAGAACCTGCGCGTCGCCGTGCAGGACCGCATCCACCAGCCGTACCGCTCCGGGCTCATCGAGAACTTCGACAACGTGTTCCGCATGAGCTACGAGCTCGGCTCGCTCGGGACCTACGTCTCCGGTTCCGGCCCGACGATCATCTCCTTTGTCCACGCGGACGAGGCGGAGTCGTTCGCCGCCGCCTGCGAGACGCATCTCGCCGAGCGCGGCGTCACCGGCTGGCGCGTGGTGCTGCTCTCCGCCGACCCGAACGGCGCGCGGATCATTGTTGAGTAACTGCGGAAGGCCCGCAGAGAAGAAGGGATAAACGAATGGCACTCATTGTACAGAAATTCGGCGGCAGCTCCGTGAAGGACGCGGAGCATCTTCGGAACGTCGCCGAGATCGTCACCTCCCGCTACCGGGAGGGGAACGACGTGGTCGTGGTGGTCTCCGCGCAGGGCGACACCACCGACGACCTGATCGAGAAGGCGAAGGAGATCAACCCGAACGGCTCGAAGCGCGAGATGGACCAGCTCATGACCGCGGGCGAGCAGATCTCCGCGGCGCTGCTCGCGATGACGATCGAGAACATGGGGTTCCCGGCCGTCTCGCTGCTCGGCTGGCAGGCGGGCTTCACGACGTCCTCGGCCTACGGCAGCGCGCGCATCAAGCGCGTGGACCCGGAGCGCATCCGCGCGGAGCTCTCCCGGCGGAACATCGTCGTCGTCACGGGCTTTCAGGGCCTCAACCGCTATGACGACATGACGACGCTCGGGCGCGGCGGCAGCGATACGAGCGCTGTGGCGATCGCCGCGGCGATGCACGCCGACCTCTGCCAGATCTATACCGACGTCGACGGCGTGTATACGGCCGATCCCCGGAAGGTAAACGGCGCGCGCAAGCTGGACTTCATCTCGTACGACGAGATGCTCGAGCTCGCGACGCTCGGCGCGCAGGTGCTGAACAACCGGTCCGTCGAGATGGCGAAGAAGTACCACATCGAACTGGAGGTCCTCTCCAGCCTGACAAGGGAAAAGGGGACGATCGTCAAGGAGGTTACAAACGTGGAAAAAATGCTCATCACCGGCGTCGCGAAGGACGACAACATCGCGCGCCTTTCGATCCTCGGCGTGCCGGACCGCCCGGGCCTCGCCTTCAAGATCTTCTCGAAGCTCGCGCAGAAGAACATCAACGTCGACATCATCCTGCAGTCCATCGGCCGCAACGGGACGAAGGACATCAGCTTCACCGTGGAAAAAGACAAGATGCAGTCGGCCATCGATCTGCTCAGGGATTATATCGAGACGCTCGGCGCGACCGCCATCGTCGCAGACGACAACGTGGCGAAGGTCTCCATCGTCGGCTCCGGCATGGAATCGCATCCCGGCGTCGCGGCGGATATGTTCGAGGCGCTCTTTGAGGCGAACATCAACATCCGCATGATCTCGACGAGCGAGATCAAGATCTCGGTGCTGATCGACAAGGCGGACGGCGCGCGCGCCGTGCAGACGATCCACGACAAATTCTTCGACGCGCTGAGCTGACAGGCGGAAAACCGAAACAAAGCGGGACTTCGACGGCCCCGCTTTTTTTGTTTTTCCTGTTCTTCCACGTTTTTTCGCGTATCTCGACGCCGCCCGGAGCCAGAATAAAACCGTGCTGATCGGATCAGCGCAGTCAAAACTTCGGGGGTGAACGGGAATGATGCCAAACGGCACGTTTGGATCGGGCGGTCCTTTCGCGTGGCCGGACAGTCTGGTCCTCGGCACGGCGATGTACAACTGGCGGACGGCGTTCAACGGCCTGCCCGAGGAGGTCAAGGCGTATCTTTCGGAGCACGAGCAGGAGATCCACTCCGCAGAGGACGTAAAACGCCTGATCGAGATCTGCGATCTCAAAAAATAGCGGTGCGAAAGGGGCTCTCTGGGAACGCGCGGAGGGCCCCTTTCCGGCTTTTTGCAAACACGTTCATGCCTGCCGGTACTGGGAGAGCACGCCGTACAGGGAGAGGGCGAGGCCGAGCGCGTAGAGGATGCCGAGCGCGAGCGGCCAGCCCGGGGCGGGACGGCCGCCCCTTTCAAACCCGCTCAGGCGCGACGAAACACAGAGCGCCGCAAAGACGCCGGGGAGCGTGTCCGCGATGTACCGGTTCCCGTAGTGGTACCCGCCCATGGTGCGGTGCGTCAAAAGGAGAAGAACGTGCAGCGCCGCCGTACATAGGGCGCACACCGCGGCGGCGCGCGCGGCCCTGTTTTCGCGCATCCGCAGCGCGGGAACGGCGCGCAGCTGGAGCGCGAGCGCCCAGAGCAGGATCGGGAACGCGAGGAAGAGATTCATGCCCTGAAACCGGGGGATCTTGAACCGCCCCGCCGCAGCGTCCCATTCCGGGAGGCGGAACAGGGAGGGGAGGTTCTCCGCGAGGTGGCGCAGGGCGAACTGGCGGTTCCCGGGCCGGGTGAACTCCGGGAGGTAGTCGTGGCCGAACTGCAGGGGATTTCCAAAGCGCGCAAAGTTGAGCAGCAGGAAGCTGCCCGCAAGGAGCGCCGCCGGAAGCAGACGCAGGAGAAACCGCAGCCGTTCCTTCCCGCTGCGGGGCAGGGCGGGCCGTCCCGCGCGCAGCAGCAGGACGGCAAAGGGCAGCCAGAGCAGCTGGAACGGGCGGCAGCCGACCGCCGCGCAGAGAAAGAACAGCGTTCGCCCGGTTTGGCCGCAAAGCGCGGAAAAAAGGGCCATGAGCGTGAGCGTCACAGAGAGGTTCTGCGCGAGGAACCAGACCCACGCGTCCGCCGTGATCTGCCAGACCGCGGTCCCGGTGTAGAGAAAGACCGAGAGGAACGACGCGTACCAGGGAGACAGGCCGAGCCGCTCCGCGATGCGCACGGCGTAGACCGCGCCGAGGAGCGTCGAGGCGAGAGCGAGAAAGCCGTCCGGCGCTGCCTCCCCGAAGACCGCCGCGAAGGGCAGCAGCAGGTAGGAGGGGAACGGCGGGAAGCTGACGAAGTATTTCCCCTCGAAAACGGCGAGCTCCAGCCACGGGTAGTCCCGCCCGAGATCCAGCCGCCCTTCGAGCCACGCGCAGCTTTGGAGCAGATACGAATTGTAGTCGTTTTTCGACCACGGGTATTTCCCGGAGAGCGCCATGAACGCGGCGTGCAGCAGGAGCACCGTGACCGCCGCCGCAAACGCCGTCCAGGATGCGGCGACGCGGCGGTCCTCCTTTTTCAAGATCGGGCCATACATTGGTTTTTGTCCTCCTTTCTCTTTCCAGTATACCACGGGAACGGGTTTGGGCGCGCTTAAGGCTTTCTTACGTTTTCCAATAGCATACCCCAAAAAACGGCGGAGGGTGTTGCGAATTTGTAAAAAGTGGAAAATACAGGTTCAAAATCAAAAAGAAATGTGGTACAATAAAAAAAGACAGAACAGAAAGCCGAATGCGGCTTTTGGAAAGGAACCTGAACATGATCAAAAAGGCTTTTGCGCTGCTCGCCGTGCTGGCGCTCCTGCTGACGTTTGCGGCGTCCGCCGGGGCGGAGACTGCGGGGGAGCGCTTCACGATCCCGGATACGGCGTTCAGCTTTGTGGTCCCGGAGGACGCGGTCTTTGTCCATCCGAACCTGCCCGCCTCCGACCCGGCGTGGGCGGCGGCGAACATCCTCGACGTGAACGAGACGCAGACGCAGTTTCTGGAGGACGGCATGGCCGGCGAGATCTATCTCGCGAACGGGCGCGTGATCGGCGTGTCGGTGAAGCGCTCCCAGACGTTCTCCGAGTATGTTTTCAACCTCTCCGACGCGTCCGACGACATGAAGGCGCAGGTCCTCGAGCGCCTCTCGCCGAGCAATGAGAGCGAGACCTCCGGCGGCACGGCGGCGTGGGTGGACCATCCGCAGACGCCGTTTTTCTGCCTGGACATCTTCTCGAAGCCCTCGTCTCTCGACAGCGAGGAGGAGCCCCAGACCGTCTATGAGCGGCTGTACGGGACGATCGTGAACGGCGACCTGATCGCGTTCGACCTCTCGCCGACGGAGGAAAAGGTCTCGGACGAGCTGGACGGCGTCCTGCGCGGGCTCGTCGCGTCCGTGCAGGTCTCGGAGTTCCAGCCCCGGCCGACGTTCGAGCTGAGCCCGGCGTCCGTCGCGCTGCTCGCCGTGATCGGCGGGATCATCCTCTTGATCGTGGCCTCAATCGTGTGGAACGTCCACGCAAAGCGCAGGGACAAGCGCGAAAAGGCGGAGCTCGGGACGCGCCTGCTCCAGTACCGCCGCTCGAAGGAGGGCCATGAGGACGAGGGGGACGGCGAGCTTCGGTTCCGGAACGAAACGGAATTCACCGACAGCGCCGTGAAGATCTTCTCGAAATACCACGCGGTCCGGCACGGGATGTTCATGCCGGTGTTCACGATCGTCGTCGCGCTCGCCGCGCTGTTCGTCCTGCGCTTCACGACGGCGGACGACAGCTGGTGGATGGCGATCCTGCTCGTCGGGTTCATCATCTACTTCGCATATCACATCTGGTACGCGCCGACGGCGCTCTTCAAGACGCTCTCCCGCGTCTACGGGAAGTTCAAGAATCGGAAGAACACGTACTATTTCTATGACGGCGATTTCCGCATCAGCGGGATGCAGTCCTCGAGCCTGCACCCGTATTTCCAGATCACGCAGTTCGTGGAGCACGGTGCGTACTTCTATCTCTACATGGGCGTGGACAACGCGTACTACATCGAGAAGGACGCGTTCTCCCTCGGCGACGCGGACAGCTTCCGCGCGTTCATGAAGGAGAAGCTCGGCCCGAAGGCAAAGCTCAGGGGCGTCTCGGAAGGGAGCGTCAAGGCATGATCGGCATCATCGGCGCGATGCGGATGGAGGTCGAGGGCTTCCTCGCCGCCATGACCGAAAAGCGCGAGGAACATTCGCTCGGCTTCACGTTCACGCTCGGCAGGCTCGGCGGCGCGGAGTGCGCCGTCGTGCAGTGCTCGCCCGGCAAGGTGAACGCGGGGTTCTGCGCGGGCGTGCTGCTCGAGCGGTACCACCCGGCGCTCGTGATCTCCACCGGCGTCTCCGGCGGGATCGGCGAGGGCGTTCGGATCGGCGACCTCGTGGTCGCGACGGGCTGCGTGCAGCACGACTACGACGTCACCGCGCTCGGCGAGGAAAAGGCCGCCGTGCAGATCTGGGACGAACATATCCGGATCCTGCCGGTCGACGAGCCCGCGAGCGCGACGCTCGCAAAGTACGCCGGGAACGTCTACGGCGGCGTCCACCGGGGGATCATCGCGACGGGCGATGTGTTCGTCGCGGACCCGGAAAAGTGCGAGGCGCTGCGCCGCGAATTCGGCGCGATCTCCTGCGAGATGGAGACCGCCGCCATCGCGCAGGTCTGCTGCGCGGCGGGGACAAAATTCGCGGGGATCCGGGCGATCTCGGACAACGCGAACGACAGCGGCAAGGTGGATTTCCTGACCTTCGCGCGCACGTCCGCCGAAAAGGTGACGGCGCTGCTGACGGCGGCGCTGCCGGAACTGGAACGCACGGCGCTCTGACGCCGTTAATATCATGGGCGCGCCCCGGAAATCTGCCGGGAGCCGCCCGAACGATCTTTTGGGAGGTGCCTGTATGCACGACAAATTTCTCGCTATGACGCCGCCGATGGGGTGGAACTCATGGAACACGTTCACATGGAACATCAACGAGGCGCTGATCTGCAGCGCGGCGGACGCGCTCGTCGAGACGGGGCTCAAAGAGAAGGGCTATACATACGTCGTCATCGACGACTGCTGGAGCCTTCGGCAGCGCGATGAAAACGGCCGCCTCGTCCCCGACCCGGAGAAGTTCCCGCACGGGATGAAGTTCGTCGCCGATTACGTCCACGCGAAGGGCCTGAAGTTCGGGATGTATTCGTGCTGCGGCACGCACACCTGCGCCGGGTACCCGGGGAGCTTCGAGCACGAGTTCCTCGACGCCGAGACCTTCGCCTCGTGGGGCGTCGATTACCTCAAGTACGACAACTGCTACAAGCCGCAGCGCGTCGACGGGGAGATCCTCTACAAGCGAATGTCGCTCGCCCTGCGCAACTGCGGGCGGGACATCGTGCTCTCCGCGTGCAACTGGGGACACGAGAACGTCCACACCTGGATCCGCTCGGCGGGCGCGCAGCTCTTCCGCTCCACCGGCGACATCCAGGACAACTGGGAATCCGTGAAGCGGCTGTTCCTCTCCCAGCTCGACAAGACCGCCTATGCAGGGCCGTTCTGCCACAACGACATCGATATGCTCGTCGTCGGGATGCACGGCGCGTCCAACAACGAGTGGATCGGCGCGATCGGCCCGTGCACGGACCTCGAGTACCGCACGCATTTCGCCCTCTGGGCCGTGATGGGCTCGCCGCTGATGATCGGCTGCGACGTGCGGAACATGACCCCGGCGACGCTCGAAACGCTCGGCAACGAGAACCTCATCCGCATCAATCAGGACATCGAGTGCCGCGGGCCGTATGTGATCCGGCTCGGCAACAACCCCGAGGCGCAGATCGCGCTCGTGAAGCCGCTCTCCGACGGCACGCTCGCGATCTGCCTCGCGAACCTCGGCGACACGCGCGCGGAGCTCTCGCTGCAGTTCTGGGACCTCGGCGTCTCCTACGCGCAGGGCGTCGGGCTGGAATTCTACAACGTCTTCACGAAGGAGAACGAGGGCGCGTTCCGCGAGCGCTATGTCAAGGTTCTCGAGCCGCACGACTGCGCCGTGTGCATCGCGAAGGTGACCCGCTTCTGATGGCGAACTACAAGACCTGCAAAGCCTGCGGCGCGCCGCTCACCGACGACGCAATCGCGATCTACCGCAAGCTCGTGTTCCGCGGCGCGGAGGAGTTCCTCTGCATCGACTGCCTCGCCGCGCAGTTCAAGTGCCCGCGCGAGGAGATCGAAAAGCGCATCCGCTGGTACCGCGAGTCCGGCCAGTGCACGCTCTTCCGCTGACAGGCGAAGCCTGTCTCGTTTGCCCTACGGTGGATGGCAGAGGGCGGAGGCAAGCTTCCCTAAACCCCACTTGGAGTATGGCGCGGGAGAACGCTCCCGGGAAGCACAGGCGAAGCGGCGGCGTTTGCCCCAAGCTGGCTTGCGGGCGGCAGGAGAAGTCCTTTTTCCCGCACAGCAGTCATGTCGCGGCCTGCGAGGCAACAGATTTCACAAACGGTAAGCGCGGCGGCAGAGCCGCTTTCGACGCGGAGTCGCGTGTGCGTGAACGCACGACGCTTCGCCTGTGCAAAAAATGAACGCAGCGTCGCGCCGTACGTGCTGCTGGGAAGGCAGTCTTTCTCCCTCGCTGCGTGGCCTGCGGTGTTCGCCCTCTGCGGGCTTGCGAGTGGCAGAAGAAATTCTCTTTCCTGCGCAGCGGCTCCGGCGCGGGCTGCGAGGCAACAGATTTCACAATCGGTAAGCGCGCGCAAGCGCGCGCCCCGCGAATTAAAAGTTCTTTTGCTTACTTTTCTTTCAAGAAAAGTAAGGGCCTACTTTTCTTGAAAGAAAAGTAGGAGAGGAGGTACCGATGAAAATTTACGATCTTTCCAAGGAGCTGTTTTCGGCGGCGGTATACCCCGGGGACCCGGCTCCGACAAAGACGCCGTTTTACACGATCGGGGCGGAGAAGCCTTGCAACCTGACGGTGCTGACGCTCGGCAGCCACAACGGCACGCACATGGACGCGCCGCTGCACTTCATCCCGAACGGGCGCGACATGGCGAACGTGGAACTGAAAAAGTGCGTCGGGCCGTGTACGGTCGTGGAGCACAGCGGGCTGTTCGGGAAACGGGACGCCGAGACCGCGCTCGCCGCCGGAACGAAGCGCCTGCTCATCAAGGGCGAGATCGAGCTCACCGTCGAGGGCGCGAAGGCGCTGGCCGAGGGCGGGCTCTGGTTTCTCGGCGTGGAGCACACGACCGTCGGCACGCACGAGACGAGCCCCTTCGTCCACCGCGCGCTGCTCTCCGCGGAGATCGTGCTCCTCGAATCCGCCGTCCTGCGGGACGTCCCCGCCGGGGAATATTTCCTCTCCTCGGCGCCGCTCAAAATGGCGGGGCTCGACGGTTCCCCCTGCCGCCCGCTGCTGATCGATCTTGAGGGGGAGGAACCGGAAAATGCCGACTGAAGCCGCTGTCTCCAGCGCCGCCGTCGCGATGCTGACGGTGGAGCTGATCTTTTCCATGGTGCTCCCCGTCGGCCTGCTGATCGTCTGGGCCGTCAAAACGCACGCCAAGCTCCTTCCCGCGCTCGTCGGCATCATCGCGTACGCGCTGGCGTCGGTCGTGCTCGAGGAGCTGATCCATTCGCTCGTCCTCGGGACGAACACGCCCATCGCGGCGGCGCTCTTCTCGAACCCCATCGCCTACGCGCTGTACAGCGGGCTCGTCGCGGGGCTCCTCGGAGAGCTGATCCGCTACCTCGCATTCAGCACCGTGCTGAAAAACGAATCCGGCCGCGAACCCGCCGTCACGTTTGGCATCGGCTACGGCGGGATGGAGTGCTTCGTCGTGCTCGGCATCTCGATGGTGACGAACCTCTTCGTCGCGGGCACGCTTAATTCCATGGGCGTGGAGAACTTCATCCGCGAGTACGCCGCGACCGAGCGGACGGAATTCCTCGCGGCCGTGGAAGCGCTCAACCGCGTGGACGTGGGCAACGCGCTCCTCGCGTGTCTGGAGCGCGTGTCGATGCTCGCGATCCAGATCGAGCTGTCCGTCTACGTGTTCGCGGCCGCGCGGCTCGACTGGCTCCCGCTGCTCCCAGCGGCAGTCGCGGTCCATATGGTCGTGGAGTTCTGCTTTGCGCTGAGCCAGACCGGCGCGCTCCCGATCCCCGCGCTCGAGGGCGTCGTCGCAGTGATCGCGGTGCTGCTGTTCTTCCCGGTGCGGCGCATCTACGGCGCGCTGCGCGAAGCCGAAGCCCCCCGGCTGGACCGCTTCGGCAGAAGACTGTCCTGACCGAAAACAAAAACAAACCGGACCCAGATCGGGTCCGGTTTGTGCTGTCTTTGGCCTGTCTTTTTCATAGATCACGGGAGGCGCAGCGTCACGCGCAGCCGCCCGTCGGCGAGCCTTGCCGAAAGCTCGCCGCCCATCCGCTCCGCGAGCGCCCGCGCGATGGAGAGCCCGAGGCCGGTGGAGGCCGCGCCGTCCTCCACGGTGTAGAAGCGGTCGAAGAGCCGAGCCGCCTGCACCGGGGTGAGGTCCGGCGCGCTGTTTTCAAACGTGACCTCGCCCGTTTCCGCGAGCGTCACGGAGAGATCTCCCGGGCTGTACTTCACGGCGTTCGCGAGGAGGTTCTCGAAGATCCGCGCGAGCGCGGCGCGGTCCGCCCGGCACGGGACGGGACCCTCCGGCGTCAGGATCTCCGGCTCGATGTTCCGGGCTTTCAGCAGCGCGTACCCCGCGGCGAGGCTTTCCGTCAGCGCGTCGCGCAGATCGAGCTGCACGGGCTCCGCCGTCTCCTCGGAGAGCGTCACGGTGCAGCGGAAGAGCTCGTCCACCCGCGCGGAGAGCGCGTCCGCGCGCTCGGAAAGGATCTCGGCGTACCGCCGCGCGTTTGCCGGGAGCGTCTCCCGCCGCAGCAGTTCGAGGTAGCCGACGATCGCGGCGAGCGGCGTGCGCAGGTCGTGCGTGACGTTCTCGACGGCGGATTTCAGCGCGCGGTCGCCGCGCTGCAGCCGGTGCCGCTCCTCAACGACCCCGCGGACCGTGCGGTTGAGCGCTGCCGCAAGGCGCAGGAAGTCGCGGTCGCGCGTCGAAACGCCGAGCAGCGCGTTCGTCTCCTCGCCCTCGCGCGACGCGAGCTGTTCGGCGAGCGTGCGCGCGGCGCGTTTCAGCACGAAGCATTTTCCCCCGAAATACACCGCCGCGCCGAAGAAAAGCAGCCAAAGCGCGAAAAGCAGCCACATCGCGAAGAGTCCGAGTTCCACCGGGAGCACCTCCGTTCGGTTTCAGTTGATGTCCTTGTTTTGAAAGAGCGCCGCGCCGATCACCGCCGTGAGGACGTAGAGCACTGCGGATGCGGCGAACTCAAAGGCCGTCGGCACGATCTCCTGATTGATGCGGATCGCCTGCCCGCTTGGCAGCACCCGGACGGCGAACTCCATCAGGCGGCGGGTGAGCCCGGGCGGGATGTAGTCCGGGTTCGGCTGCGGCTCGGCGGGGATCGTGAAGCGGTCCGCCGTGATGACGGCGAACTGGACCGTCTCCGGCTCCGCGAGCAGGTTGAAGAGATAGCTGCCCGCAAACAGCAGGCCGAGCGCGAGGAGCAGCGAGACGACCGGAGCCGCCGCGCGGCGCGGCAGCAGCATCGAGACGAGCGTGAAGAGCGACACGTAGACCGCCGTCGAGAGCGCGAGACCGAGGAACGTCAAAAGCGTGTCCGAAAGAGAGAGCGCCCACTCCGCCGCGAGCGGCGCGGCGGCGCATCCGCCGACGAGCGCGCAGAGGAGCAGCGCCCAGCCCGCGAGCGTGCCGACGAACAGGTTCGCGAGGTAGATGTGTTCGCGGCGGTGCCCGGCGATCACCTTGTTCCGGATCGTCCCGTCGCCGTACTCCGCGCCGAGAAAGAGCGGCACGGCGACCGCCGCGAGAAAGCCGAGGAACGGCGTCATCTCGAGGAGGTCGACGTTCAGCGGGCGGAGCGGGTCGTTGAACATCTCCTGCGCATGGACATCGGAAAACCCGTTCCCGAGGCTGGCGCAGGCCGCGATCAGAAGGCCGGCAAAGCAGCAGGCCCAGAAGATCCCGCTGCGGCGAAGGCGCAAAGCCATCGCGGAGAGAAGTTCACGCATTGCCGCCGCCTCCCAGAAGATCCATAAAGTACCCCTCGAGCGTTTCGCTGCGGTTTTCGGCGGAGAAGATCTCCGCGCCCTCCCGTTTCGCGGCCTCCGCGAGGCGGGAGAGGCCGATCTCCCCGAAGATGTCCGCGCCGTTTTTCCCGGTGATCTCATACCGGACGCCGAGGGAATCGAGCGCGCGGGCGAGCGCCGCAGTGTCGGAGACGGTGACGGCAAGGCGTTTCGAGCTTGCCGCCCGGAGCGTTTCGGCGCTCATCTCGCGGACGAGGCTGCCGTGCTCGAGAAAGCCGTAGTGCGTTGAGACCTTGGCGAGCTCGTCGAGGATGTGGCTCGAGATCAGCAGCGTGATCCCTTTTTCGCGGTTAAGCTTCAAGATCAGCTCCCGCATCTCGATGATGCCCTCGGGGTCGAGGCCGTTCGTCGGCTCGTCGAGGAGCAGCAGGTCCGGCCCGCCGGCGAGCGCGACGGCGATGCCGAGCCGCTGGCGCATCCCGAGGGAGAAGTTCCGCGCCCGCTTTTCGCCGGTTTCCGAGAGGCCGACGAGGCGCAGCAGCTCCCCGATGGAGCCGTCCTCCGGGAGACCGAGGACGCGGTACTGCATCCGAAGGTTGTCCCGCGCGGAGAAGTCGAGATAGATGGACGGCATCTCCACGACGGCGCCCATTCGCCGCCGCGCGCGGGAGATCGAACGGTCGCTGTGCGGCACGCCGCAGATCGAGAAGCCGCCGTCCGAAGGCCGCTGCAGGCCGCAGAGCAGCCGGAAGAGCGTCGTCTTGCCCGCGCCGTTTCGCCCGACAAGCCCGTAGACCGCGCCGCGCGGCACGGCCATCGTGAGGTCATGGACCGCGGCGGTGCGCCCGTAGCGCTTCGTCAGGTGGTTCGTTTCCAAAATGTTTTCCGTTTTGCATTCCTCCTTTTTTCGTCTTCGGAGAGTTTACCGCAAAAGGGGAAAGAAAGCGGTAAAGAAAAGCGTAAAGATTTCGGAAAGATCACTCCGCGGGCGCGCCGAGCCGAAAGCCGATCCCCCAGACCGATTCCACGCAGTCCCTTCCGCACTTTTCGCGGAGCTTCTTCCGCAGGTTGCTCACGTGCATTTTGAGGGAGCTTTCCGTGCAGTCGGGCGTGTCGAACGCGATGCGCTCGAGCAGCTGGTTCTTCGTGAGGACCTGCCCGGGGTTTTGCAGCAGCGCCTTGAGGATCGCGAATTCCGTGCGCGTCAGCCGGACCGGCTCGCCGAGGACCTCGACGCTCTTGCCTTCTGGCGAGAGGGCGAGCTCGTGGAAGCGGAGCGTCCCCGCGCCGGACTGCCGCGCGATGCGCAGCTGCGCCTCGATCCGCGCGGAGAGTTCCTCGAGCGCGAACGGCTTCGTGACGTAATCCGCCGCGCCCTCGCGCAGGAGCCGCGCCTTCTCCGGGACGTCGGTCTTCGCGCTGACGACGATCACCGGCACGCCCGAAAACGTCCCGAGCAGCGATTCCCCGGAGCGCCCCGGCAGCATCAGGTCGAGCAGCACGAGATCCGGCCGCGTCTTTTCGAGCAGCAGCTGCGCCTCCGTCCCCGAGTACGCGCAGAGCACTCGGTGGCCCTCCTTCTCCAGCGCCTCGCGCATCATTCCGCTGAGCGTCGGGTCGTCCTCCACAAGAAACAACAATGCCATATTCCCATCTCCTTTTCCCCCGACTTTTCTTGAAAGAAAAGTCGGCAAAAGAACTTTTATTTCGCGTTGGTCGTTCGCTTCGCGAACTTCGCCTGTGGTTCCGGTAAGCTTTGCCCCCGCGCCATAGTTGCTGCACGGGAAAGAAGACTTCTCCGGCTCTCCGCGAGCTGCCGTAGGACAAACGAAACGGGCCATGCCCGCAAGCCTGCGTAAGGCGGGCCGTGCGGGTTCGGAAGCGCTTCCAGTGGACTTTATCCTCGCGCCATATCTGCCGTGCAGGAAAGAAGACTTCTCCGGCTCTCCGCGAGCCCCCGTAGGGCAAACGAAACGGGCCATGCCCGCAAGCCCGTATAGGGTGGGCCATGCGGTTTCGGGAGTGTTTCCGGCGGACTTTATCCCCGAGCCATATCTGCTGTGCGGGAAAGAAAACTTCTCCGGCCCTCCGCAAGCCCCCGTAGGGCAAACACCGACCTGCGAAGCACTCATGGCGAGCGGGAGAAAGGCCCTTTTCTTATGAGCACCCACAGCGCGGGATGCGCAGCCCTGTCCTCGCCAACGGTAAGCGCACGTCCGTGCGCTGCCCCGCGTCGAAGGCGGCTCTGCCGCCATTTTAACACAAAGAGGAGGGAATGTCCACCGATTTCAGAAAAACGGGGGCGCGGGGAGACGTGATGGGGCCGGGAATCCGGGAAAAAATTCGGAAAAGGCTTGCAAATCGCGCCGGACTGTGGTATACTGGCTATGTTGGATATTGGATGATGAAAGAGTGGGGCGACCCGCTCTTTCGTTTTGTACG
>CANQIG010000010.1 GCA_947623765.1 uncultured Clostridia bacterium
AAAACGGCATAGCCGCATTTCACGACTATGCCGAATTTTCCAGAGATCATAAATCCCTTAGTTGTACCGCCTTTGGCCGCGCTGTTTTTGTATGTCGCAAGCTGCGTTTATCGCGCATATAGGATGAATTTTTGCAAATCTTTTGCAATTCTTTTGCAGTTCCTTGGTTGACGCGGAAGAATAGAACGATGTAAAATGTAGATACCTTATTTGAATTGTTCTCTCAGAATGCGGTATGGACGGCTGGTCCCGGGGATAAAGAAAGGAGATTTACGGAATGCGAAAGCGAGAATTGCGCGCGTTCTGCGCCGCGCTGTTCTGTGCGGTGATGCTCGCCGCCTGCGGCCAAATGAAGCCCATCGAGCGCGCGGGAGACGTGCAGGGCACGTTGTACGTTCCGGGCGTGTCCCGCCAGCGTGTGATCGACGAATCGCTCGCGGCGACTTACGATCTGCCATATGAAAAGGGCACATATATCAACACGGGACACATCCTCTACCGTCCCACCGATTTTCGCTTTTATCGGACATGGGAGGCGGCCGGGGTCTCCCTTTCCGACCTTCCGGGCGGGATGGAAACGACGGAGTATATTCCGATCCGGATCGGGGAGCTGGAAGAGTGGAAAGAAAAATACGGGGACTTTCCGGAGTGGCAGCAAAAGGAATGGGACGCGCTGCACGAAGACCCGCCGTGGCACATCTCCGTGCTGCTCATGACGGTGGAGGTGACCAATCTCGACCTGCCGGAGGAGGACTTGGAAAACGATGTCATCCGGCTGAATGACGGGCTGAATCTCCTGCCGCGGGATATTTTGGAGAACCGCAATGCGACGGCTTCCGATTACGGGGTCACCCAAATGTCGTACTGCGACCTCGGCAACGAGCCGAACAGCAGCGGCTACTATTATTTTTCGGACTTTCCGGAGATCGGAGAAACCGCAGAGGTCACGGTGGGGTTTAAGATCGACATCCGCCAAGAAGAGGCGCTTAGAAACGGCACGCTCTGCATGATCTACACGCTCGCCTCCCCGGATTACGGCGTCGCGGAGACCTGTAAGATGACAATTCCCACCGAAGAAGTGCTGTTCGACGCGGAATAGCGTTCTGCGTTTTCCTTCCATTCAACCCCGACCAAAAGAGTTTGTTATGCGCATGACGGAGGTATTCTATGTGGAATCGACATACACGAATGTTTCTTGCCGCTCTGCTCGCCGCAGTGCTTCTCTGCAGCGCCTGCGGCAAAATGGAGCCGCTCCAATATCGGTCTTCGGAAGGCAGCGAAACGTCTGTGCTTTCCGATACGCAGACGGGAGCAAGACACAGCTATGCGATCGACGAATCGCTCGCCGCGTCCTATGATCTGCCCTACGAGAAAGGCACGTATATCAACACGGGACACATCCTCTACCGTCCCATCGAGTTTCATGTTTACAGGACATGGGAGGAGGCCGGCGTTCCGTTTTCCGATCTCCCTTCCTATGTGCTTGAAACGACAGAATACGTTCCGATACGGCTCCAGGAGCTCGAAGAATGGAAAGAACAGCACGGGGATTTTTCGGAGGATCAGCAAAAGGAGTGGGACGCGCTGCACGAAGACCCGCCGCGCGATATGTCCGTGCTGCTCATGACGGTGGAGGTGACCAACCTTGACCTGACAGAGGAGGATCTGGAAGGCGAAGTCGTTCGCTTTGGAGACGGGCTGAAGCTGTTCACCAAAAACGGTTTGGAACGCGACGCAAATACCCCCTCTACAGGGGTGTCGGATAGCTTTGACTTTGCGTATTGCGACCTACACAATGATCCGAACCGAAAAGGGTATACGAACTTCCCGGATTTCCCGGAGATTGGGGAAACAACGCAGGTCACGTGCGGTTTTATGCTCAACGTTGTGGGAGAAGAGGCGCTGAAAAACAACGAACTCTATCTGATCTGCACGTTTAAGAATGTCATGTACGGCGTGGCGGAAACCTGCAAGATGGTGATCCCTGCAAAAGAGGTGCAGTTCGATGCGAAATAAGATCCTGCAAAACACGCTGCGATTGGAGCTGCGGAAAAGTTTCCGAAACAAGGCGTTCCTCTTTTCCGCCGCCGTGGGCCTCGTTTTTGTTTTTATGAGCGCGTATAGCCGGATCTCTCTGGAGTTTTCCGAGCTGGGCTTCCGCGCGTTTGTGGATCGTCAGATCGAGGACCTTGGGTACGCAAAATACCCGATCGTGCCGATGAGCACGCTGTACTGCGAATGGATCGGCGGGGAAGTGTTTTCCGTCGCCGTCTCCCTGTTTTATACGCTGTTGCCGCTTCTCGCGATCCTGCCCTATGGCAGCTCCTTTTCGGAGGAGGTACACTCGGGGTATATCAAAGTCGTGATCTCCCGGTGCGGACGAAGGACCTACTTCCTTTCCAAATTCGCCGCGGCATTTGTGAGCGGCGGCGCCGTCATTGTGCTCCCGCAGACCGTGAGCCTGCTCATCTGCGCTGCGGTATTTCCCGCCGTAAAGCCGAACGTGATCTACCATCAGTATCTGGCGCTGCACCATTGGAGTATGCTCGGACGCCTCGGGAACGAGCATCCCCTCCTCTTTGTTCTCGCGTTTCTCGGGATCGATTTCGTGTTTGCCGGGCTGTTCGCGTGCCTCGCCATCAGCGCCGCGTTCTTTTTCCGCAGCCGCCTTGCCGTGATCGCCGTACCTTTCCTCGCGCTGCTCGGCAGCGATATGGCGCGCTCTCTGCTCGGACATATCAGCTATGTGGAGATCTCCCCGCTGAAATTTCTGCACGCGATCCCGTTTGAAAACTACACAAAAACGCCGGTCGTTCTCCTCTGGCTGCTGCTCCTGAATTTGCTCACGGTTCCGGTGATCCTCGGAAAGGGGTGCAGATATGAAGTTCTTTAAAATGCTGCAATACGATCTCCGGCAGAGTTTCCTCGAAAAGCCCTCGAAGTGGCTGCTCGTCGTTTTGCTGTCGGCGTTCCTGTTCCTCCGCTTTACCGTGGATGTTTACCAGTACTTCCTTCTTGAACTTCCCGGATACTTGCAGATCGATCCGCTCTCGATCTCCTTCGCGGATGTGCTGCTGGAAACGGTGGGCGGAGACTTTCCGTACCGCGGGGGGGACCAGCAGTTTACGGTCCCCGCTGCGTGGCTGTTCGTCTATATGTTCTGCTTTTACTTCACACTGTCCTATGCCCGGGATGACATGGCGCGCGGCGGGATACAGGTCGTCACCCGTGTGCGGAGCAAAACGATGTGGTGGGTCTCCAAATGCGTTTGGAACGCGCTGACCGTGACCTGCTACTTCGCGCTGCTCTACGGGGTTCTGTTTGCGCTGACCTGGTGTACGGGGAAGAACCCGGATTTTACCGTCAATGCGCGCATCTTTGACGCGTATTTTGCGTATCCACTCCCGTCGCTCGAACGTTCCCAGCTTGCGATGTGCATTGCGCTTTGCGTTCTGCCGTGGCTCGCCGCCGTCGCGATGAGCTTAGTGCAGATGACGCTGTTGCTCTTTATCCGTCCGGCGTTCGCCTATGTGTTTACCGGAATGTGGCTCGTGGTCGGCGCGTATTACGCGAACGAGCTGATCCTGCCGAATTACGCGGCGGGCGTCCGGAGCATCACCGTCGGCATATACGGCTTTCGCCCGGAGGTCGGGGTGATTTTGTCCCTCGCCTTCATCCTGCCCTCTGTGTTTGCGGGGATCGTCGCCTTGCGGAAAAAAGATATGCTTCCGGTGCAGTAAGGAGGATCTGTCATGGTCATTGAACTTCAGTCCGTCGTCAAACAGTTTGGCCCCGATACGGTGCTGGACCGGATCTCGCTCACCCTGCGTTCCGGCGTCGTGTACGGGTTTCAGGGCATCAACGGCTCGGGAAAGACGATGCTGATGCGCCTCATCTCGGGATTGATCTACCCGACCTCGGGAACGGTCCTCATCGATGGGACGCCCAAAACGGGGCAGAACAATTTCCCGGAGAGCATGGGGCTGCTCATCGAGACCCCGTCCTTTGTCCCTGGGCAGACGGGATTCGAGAACCTGCGGATGCTCGCGGGGATCAAGGGAAAAATCTCCGATCCGGAGGTGGAGCACGCGCTGGAGCGCGTCGGTCTCGACCCGCACGACAGGCGGAAATACCGCAAATACTCGCTCGGCATGAAGCAGCGCCTCGGGATCGCCTGCGCGATCATGGAGCGGCCGGATCTGCTCATTTTGGACGAGCCGGTCAACGCGCTGGATGAGGACGGCATCGCGCTGGTCAAGCAGATCGTCCGGGAAGAAAAGGAGCGCGGCGCGCTGGTGCTGCTCTCCTGCCACGATTTTGAATCGCTTTCCGAGATGTCCGATGTGATCTTCCGCCTTGTCGCGGGGAAGATCACGCGGAAAACCGTGAAACGGAACGGAACATTTGTCGAGGAGAGCGTATGAAAAAGGCAGCTGTGATCCTTCTTGCGGCCCTGCTGTGCGCCGTCTACGGCGCGCGGGTCTATCAGGTCAATACATCGAAGTATGTGCAGTATTTCCCCACTCGCGTTCTCTATGACAGGAACGAGCCGGTGCCGCTTACGAACGGGCATTATTATTTCACGAGCTACGACTGGGAGGGGTATTCCGTCGCGGTGACGGGAAGCCGGTTCGTCAAAACGGCGGATTTCCTCGAGACCTACCACGTGACGGACGACTTTATCGAGGACCATCATCTCCAGCCGACGGCGCACGGGAACCACGAATACGTGCTGCTCGTGTCCGCTGTCTTTTCCTTTTCGGGAGAGAATGCGCAGGAAAAAGACCCGATCTATCTCGATGAATTCGAGATCGTCGGGCCGGATTTCGTCCTGCAGACGGTCGTGGATTTCTTTTCCCTCCCGGAGTTCAACCCCGTCCTGCAGGGACATTCGAGTTTTGCGATCGTCTCCGGCAAACCGCTGGAAGTGGAGATCCCATACTTCATCGACACGGACTTCGAGACGGGGCTTTCCCCGGAATATGTGGAATCGAGCGGCGCGCGCCTCGTCGTCACATACTACCCGGAGGAGAGCTGCATCGCGCTGTTTTAGCGGGGAGGGGGACCTTGCATCCGATCCCTTCCAATGAAGCGAAAGAAGTTTATGGCAGGGAGTTCTCTGCCCGGTTCGCGGACGTTTTCAGGGTAATGGCGTATACGGTCAGGATCTGCATCGGGTCGCTTTCCGCGACATCGCCGTCATAGTAGACGACGATCTCGTCGCCGACGCTGAAATGCGTCATACTGTCTTTGTTCTCGACCTGCAGCGAGACCCAGTATTCGCCGTTCCCGTTCTCGATCAAAACGGCGTTTTCGCCCGTCTCCTTGACCGTGCCCGTGATGCTCGGCTCGTGTGCGATGATGTCGTCCATGGTTCGGCCGGTGCATCCGGACAGCGCGAGCACGCAAACCAGCACCAAGACCCATGCGATCCACTTTTTCATACAGTCCGCTCCTTTTCAAAAACGCGTGGATTTCCCGAACGGCTTTCTGTTTGCTGTTTCCTATGATACCCGAATTCTGGAAAGAAGTCAACGCCAATCGACTGTTTTCCAGACTGGTCCGTTTATGGGAAACGTTATGTCATAACAAACACTTGCCGAAAGGGAACCCCGCTGTCTCTTGACGGCGGGGTTCCCTTAGGAAGAATGTTTGATTTTGTTTGGAACCGGGGTGGATGTGTGCCGGAAAATCACTTTGCAGGGTCTCCGGCATAGCTCCAGCCGCCGTCGCCGTGGTAGACCATCTGGCGGGTCATGCCGCCGTCCACGCGGATGTTTTCCCCGGTGATGAACCCGGCCTTGTCCGAGCAGAGGAACAGCACCGTCTCCGCGATGTCCTCCGGGACGCCCACGCGCTTGACCGGATGCTGCTCCGCGTCGGGGCCGCCGTGCGTCTCGCCGTTCACTTCGATCCAGCCCGGCGCGACGGCGTTGACCCGCGCGACGCCCGCGAGTGTCATCGCGAGCGCATGGGTCAGCGCGGAGATGCCGCCCTTCGCCGCGGCGTACGTCTCCGTCTCCGGCTCGCTCATCGAGTCCCGCGTGGAGGTGATGTTGACGATCGCCGCGCCCGGCGCAAAGTGCGGCCGGAACAGCTTCGTCAGGAGGAACGGCGCGGTGACGCCCACTTTCAGGGCGTAGTCCATATCCTCGGCGGTGCCGTCGGTGAGGCCGCGCATCCGGGGAATGGCGTTGTTCACGAGGTAATCGACATGGCCGTATTCGTCGAGCACCTTTTGGACGAACCGCCGGATGTCGTCCTCCTTGGAGAGGTCGCCGCGGAAATACGGGGTCTCGTTGAGGTCGATCGTACACACGAACGCGCCCTCGGCAGCAAAGCGCTCGCAGATGCACTTGCCGATGCCGTGCGCGCCGCCCGTGACGACGGCGACCTTGTTTTCAAACTGACGCATAGAAATGCCTCCTTGTGATTTTGCGTTTATGTGTTATGTCCCTGAAACCGGGAGCTTTTTGCGCAGGAAGGAACGGAAGTGGACGGCGTTCGTGACGGTGGTCAGCGTGTCGGAGATGGGCTCCGCGAGGATCACCGCGGGGACGCCCCACGGGAGCAGATGGGGGAGGAGGAAGATCAGCGGGATGAGGAGGATGATCTTCCGGTAGAAGGCGAAAAAGAACGCCTTGCCGCCCTCGCCCATCGCGTTGTAGGTCTGCTGGAAGCTGGAGTTTGCCCCCAGAATGAACAGCCCGCCCACATAGATGCGGAGCATCGGCGCGCCCGCCTCGACAAGCGCGGGGCCGCGGTTGAAGACGCGGACGACCGTCTCGGGGAAGAGCAGGATCAGCGTCGTTGCGAGGACGGTAAACGCGGTCGTCCAGAGGATGCTGAGCCGGATGGCCTCGCGGACGCGGCGGAACTGCTTCGCGCCGTAGTTGAAGCTGATGATCGGCTGCGCGCCCTGCGCCACGCCCTCGACGGGCATGAGGATGAAGTTGAACACCGAGAACAGGACCGTCATCGCGCCAACGGCGGCGTCGCCGCCAAAGCGGAGGACCTGCCGGTTGAAGCAGATGTTGAGAAGCCCCTCAGAGAGATTCATGAAGAACGGCGCGGAGCCGAGCACCAGCATCTCCCGGAGGATCTTCGGGTCGGGCAGAAGGTTCTCCTTCCGGATCTTCAGCGTAGAGCGTTTGCCGAGCAGGAAGCGCATGACCCAAACGAACGACACGAACTGCGAGAACACCGTCGCGAGCGCCGCGCCCCGAATGCCCAGTTTCAGGGCGAAGATCAGGATGGGATCGAGGATGATATTGAGAACGCCGCCGAGCATCGTGGTGAGCATCGCGGTCTTCGCAAAGCCCTGCGCCGTGATGTAGTAATTCATCCCGACGGTCATCTGCACGAACACCGTGCCGAGAATGTAGATGGAAAGGTAATCCATGGCATAGCCGAGGGTCGCGTCCGTCGCGCCGAAGAGCGTCAGCAGCGGCGTCTGAAAGCTGAGCACGCCGAACGTCAGGACGAGCGCGGAGAGCAGGAGCATCCCCACACTGCTCCCAAGGTACCGTTCCGCGCGGCGCGTGTCGCCCTCGCCCATGCGGATCGAGGCGAGCGGCGCGCCGCCCCGTCCAAAGAGCGCCGTCGTCGCGTCGACCGCCGTGACGATCGGCGCGCAGATGCCCACCGCCGCCATGACGAGCGCGCCGTTTTCCATCCGGCCGATGTAGATCCGGTCCACCAGATTGTACAGCAGCGTCACGATCTGCGCGCAGATGGCGGGCAGCGCCAGAGAGAGGAGCAGGCTCCGGACGGGCTGCGCGCCGAGCTTATTCGTTTCCGGTCCCATGCGGATCGCTTCCTTTCTCTATTGTATCATACGGACTGTGATTTCCGAAAGAGGGCGGCGCGAAAAAAGTATCCGGCTTTTTCTCGCCGGTCAACGTGCGCCGGGCGATCTGCCCGCTGTCCGTGTCCAGCACGAGATCGCAGCGGGAGAGGATCTCCGGAGAGAGCGCGTCCCGCTCCGCGACGATGCACACGGCCTTTCCGGCGGCGGTCATCTGCCGGAGTGCTGCGTCGGGGGCTCCGCCGCGCAGCATTTCGAGATCGAAGTTCCGCAGCAGGAGCGCGGCAAGATCGTTTCTGCGCGCGCTGCGCGACCCGGTCACCGCGACGAGCGCGGGCGTTCCGCGCGCCATCAGGCGGGCGACTTCGATCACCGCGCGCCGCGCGTCGCCGTCCAGTGCGCACACGCGCTTTGCGGGCCTCACGGTTTGCCTTTCTGCGGTGCGGCGGTCCCGGCAAAATACGCTTTGCCGTCATCCGGCACGCGGATGCACAGAGCGAGCGCGAAAACGGCGGCAGAGATCCCCAGAAGGACAGGGAACAGCAGGACCATTCCCGCTTTGTCGGCGACCGTCCCCGCCATGTTCGTCAGAAGAACGCCGCCCACGGATTTCACCGTCGCGATGACGCTCATCGCGGTCGTGGTGTACCGCCCCGCGGTGAGGATCATCACGACCTTCAGCGTGACCATGATCGCGAGCATGGTCGTCACGGATTTTGTCAGGATCAGCACCGCGCAGAGGAGCGGGACGCTGTCAAAGAAGCTGTACGCCACCATCTGCACGAGGAGCAGCCCCGTATTCAGCGCGAGCAGGGACCGCCCGCTGAGCCGATCCATGAAGCGGTTCGAGAGGAAGATGACGGGGATCTCCATCAAGGTCCCGAGGAACAGCACCGTCCCGGCGAGCGACGTGCCGCCGAGCCTTTCCTGCAGCAGGACCGGCACATAGGTGCCGCTCGCCGACGTCACGCCGGAAAAGAGAAAGGAGAACGCCGCAAAGAGCAGCAGCGGCTTTGTGAGGACGGGCTTTCCGTTTGCTGAGGATTTTTCTTTTACGGTCGGCGCATCGTTCTGCAGTCCCGCCCAGCGGAAGGACCCGCCCGTGAGCAGCGCGGCCGCCGCAAAGAGCGCGAAGCACCAGACCGGGGACGCGTGCTCGAGGATGAGCCCGGACGCCTGTGTCCCGCACGCATACCCCACCGCGCCCCAGAGCCGCAGCACGCCGTACCGATAGGGACTTGCGGCGGCGATCTGCTCGCACATGGGGTTGACGCTGTTGAGAAACAGCATCGAGAGCCCGTGGAGGAGGAACAGGAGCGCTGTGTTCCGCGTGAACGCGAACAGCAGCCCGGTCAGCGCCGAAAGCGCGAGCAGCACGATGCTGAGCGTCCGGCGCAGACCGGTGCGGTCGTAGAGCATCCCCGCGACAGGCCCGAGGATCATCGTGAACAGGCCGGAAGCGGAGACGATGAGGGAGACCTTCGAAGCGCTTTTGTCCAGTCCCAAGAGGTAAACGGAGAGCATGGACCCGAAGGCCGCCATCGAGAAAAAGTAGAAGAAGTAGATCATGGACGTGCAGAGGTACCCGCCCAAAGATTTTTCGGTTTTCATAGAGTCACCGCACCTGCCTTTCGCCATCCTCCACGTTGTTCGGGAGGTCGCGGAGCTTCCGCGCGGGGACGCCCGCCACGATGCAGTTGTCCGGCACGTCCTTCGTCACGACCGCGCCCGCCGCGACGACCACGTTGTTCCCGATGTTGACGCCCGGGAGGACGACGACGTTCCCGCCGAGCCAAACGTCGTTCCCGATCGTTACGGGCTTCGCGATGCCGAGGTGTTTTCTTCTGCCGAGCGGGTCCAGCGGGTGGTTCACGGTCGAGATCAGCGTGTTCGGCCCGATCATCACGTCGTTCCCGACCGTGACGGGCGCGATGTCCAGAATCGTCACGTTGTAGTTCGTGAGGAAGCGGTCGCCCACCGAGATGTGCAGGCCGTAATCGCAGTTGAAGTTCGGGCCGACGCTCGGGTCTTCCCCCGCCTTTGCGAAGAGCTCCCGGATCACCGGCTCGCGCGCGGCTTCGTCGTCCATCGGCATGGCGTTGAGCTTCGCGCAGAGGCGGATCGCGCGCAGCTTCCGCGCGTTGACGCCTTTGTCCCAAAAGTCGTATTCCAGCCCTGCGCCCAGCTTTTCCAGTTCGGTCATTTCCATGATGAGGCTCCTTTTCTGCATTTATTGCTTTATGTCGGTTTGCCGCTGTGTTTCGTCCATCCGGCGGACCGTGCGGACCCACACGACGGCGACGGGCGTGAGCGCGCCGATCCAGCTGAGCGGCGTCTCGATGCACGCCCCGAAGAACCCCAGCGCCGGCACGAGCCAGAACGCGGACACCGCGCGCATCAAAAGTTCCATGAGGCTGCCCAGCACGACGACGCGTGTGTTTCCCATGCCCTGCAGGCCGTAGCGCCAGTCAAACAGCAGCGCGAGGATCGCATAGAGCGCGCCGTGGACGATGAGAAATTCATGGGAGAGGGAGAGGATCTCCGTCTGCGCCCAGCCGACGAAAATGGCAGCGAACGCCCGGCCAAAGAGCAGCATGACGATCCCAAGCGCGACGGACATCCCCATCGTGATCCAAACGCACTGGCGCATGCCCTGTTTGATCCGCGCGAAGCGGCCCGCGCCGTAATTCTGCGCGACGAATGTCGTCATGGCGAAACCCAGAGAGCGCAGGGGCTCCACGGCGATGCCGTCGATCTGCTGGCTCGCCGCGTACGCCGCGATGGCTGCCGTGCCCATCGAGTTCGTCGCGTACTGGACGAGCAGCACGCCGAGGGAGATCACCGAAGACTGAAACGCCATCGGGAAGCCCATCGAAAGGCTCTGCCGCAGGAGCTTGCCGTCAAAGGCGAACTTCTCCTTTTCCCCGGCGAGCACGCCGCCCGCGCGCGAGACGCGTCGGACGCAGAGCGCGACCGAGACCCACTGCGAAAGCACCGTCGCGAGCGCCGCTCCCGCCACGCCAAGCGGCGTGAAGCGGATGAGGATCACGTCGAGCGCGATGTTCACGAGCGAAGCGACGGTGAGATACGTCACCGGGGAGCGGCTGTCCCCAAGGGAGCGCAGGGTGTTCGCAAAGTAGTTGAACAGCATCGAGCCGAGGATGCCCAGCAGGAGAATGACAAGATACCGCTTCGCGTAGCCGATCAGGTCCTCCGGGACGCGCATGCAAACGAGCAGACGGTTCACGAGGAGCAGGCTGACGCAGGTGAGAAGCAGGGAGAACACCACGCAGACGCGCAGGTTCTGCCGGTAGAGTTTCCGGACCTTCCCCGCGTCTCCCGCGCCATAGGCCTGCGCCAGCGGGATGGCGAAGCCCGCCGTCATGCCGGAGGCAAACCCGATCAAAATGTGGCTCAGGCTCGAGGTGCTGCTCACGCCCGCGAAGGGCTCGACGCCCAAAAACCGGCTGATGAGGAACGCATCCGCCATACTGTAAAACTGCTGAAATAAGTTGCCAAAGAGCAGCGGCACCGCAAAAGCGACGATCAGCCGCCACGGCTTTCCCACGGTCATGTTGGTCTCGCGCATTTGATCCCGTCCTTCCGTTTTCTGCCCTTAATTTTACTCGACTTTGGGAAAACAGGATTGCACTTTCATTTGTTTTTTTGCAGAATGATAAGGTCGGATGTCAAACAATCAAAGCCAATGGTAAGCGAGCGGCTTGCTCAGACACCAGAGATGCCAGTGCTTGCTGACCCCCTGAACGATAGCATCGCTCGCCCTGCAACCCCTCAAACGGGTCAGTCCATCCATCGTAAGCCGTCTCAAAACGGAAAGATAGCTTTTTGTTTCATTCTCTCTCAGCATACTGCTGCGTATTTCCTTCAGCTTTAGCCGTATCAAAATAGATGGTTTGCCAAGGCTGTTTGTCTTCTCCTAGTAAAACCGGGGTTCTTTCATGCTGAAAGCGACAAGAAAGCGGCTCGGTCCAAAACGGACCGGGCCGCTTTCTCACAGGAAGCTGGTCGCGATACGGCGCTCGCAGTCGGGCGGGGAGTAGATGAATTCGTCCATGTGGCTGCCGTTGAAGAAATACTGCGGCGGCTCGGGGGAGACGTCCCCGTCGAAGCTCTCCACGATCGCGAGCTTGACCTTCATGCGCGCGGGGATGATGCTTTTGATGTACACGCTCGCCTGCTGGCCCGGCTGGACGTTTTCCCTGACCTCTGCGAGCCCCGCAAGATTCGGGGCGAGCTCCACGAAGATCCCGTAGGGCTCCACGCTGCGGACGATCCCCGCGACCGTCTCGCCGACGTGGAACCGTGCCGCGTTTTCGAGCCATGTGCCGAGCAGTTCCCGATGGGAGAGCGTGATGCGCCCGTCCGCCTTTTGCCGGACGACCGCGCGGATGTCCATGCCGACGCGGAAGCGCTCCTTCGGATGGCTGATCCGAGAGACGGAGATGGAATCGATGGGGAGCAGCGCGACGATCCCGCAGCCGATGTCTGCGAACGCGCCGAAGGGTTCCAGATGAGTGATCTTCGCATCCACGACGTCGCCCTTTTCGAGCGTCTGCGTGTACTCCTCCATGCAGCGTTCCTGCGCTTTCCGGCGGGAAAGGATCGCCGTCAGTCGCCCATATTCGTCCCGCACGATATCGGTGACGGTAAAGCAGACCGGCTTATTGACCCTGGAGATGATCGCGATGTCCCGGACCGTGCCCTCGCGGATGCCGATTGCGCCCTCCTCGCGCGGGATCACGCCCCGCATGGAGCGCAGATCAACGAGAAGATCGTGGTTCGCGTTGCAGATGACGCTGCGCGCTTCCAGAATGGCGCCGGTCCGCATCGCCTCGCAGATCCCGCTGACGTTCTGCAGCGCGGCACGGTTCTCCGCGCTGTCGATCCGGAAGCCCTCCGGGTAGAATTTCATTTCGGTCCCTCCTTTTGAACTCCTTGGAAATTCTATGCCGGAAGAAAAGAATCCATGCTTCGGGCCGAAGGATCGCCAAAAAGCCGCCGTTTCCTGAAATTTTCGTGAATATCGGCGCGGAGGGCTTGATTGCAGACGCGTTTTGGTATAAAATAGAAGTAAGAAAAAAGATGGAGTTTTTGGTATGAAGGGAAAATACTACATGAAAAAGGGATTGCTGCTCCTGCCGGCGGTCCTGATGCTCGTTTCCGTTTCCGCCTGTGGGTCGGAGTCCACGGCTGCGGAAAAGGTGATCGGCACGACGGAGACGGTCTCCGCGGACGATTTGAAGCCGCTCTCTTCGGCGGACCGGGAAAAGATCGGCTATCAGCTGGAGCTGCCGGAAAAGGGAGAGGAGATCTGCGTTTTGGAGACGAACTTCGGCACGATCTGCATCCGGTTCTTCCCCGACGCCGCGCCGAAAGCGGTCTACAATTTCAAGTCGCTCGTCCTCTCCGGATATTACGACGGCATCCTGTTCCACCGCGTCTGCGACGACTTTATGATCCAGGGCGGCGACCCGACCGCGACGGGACGCGGCGGAGAGAGCGTCTGGGGGACGAATTTTGCGGATGAGTTTCACAAGAATCTCCTCAATATTACCGGCGCCGTCTCCTGCGCGAACAGTGGGCCGGACACAAACGGCAGCCAGTTTTTCATCAACGCGGTGCAGCCTGGCAGCATCGATTGGGAGTATTACGAGCAGGTCTACACAGAATATTACAAGCCCGACCCGGAGACCTTCGCCTATTATTACGGTTCGACGCTGGATACCTCGAAGGTGACGAAGGAGTACAAGGCGCTGTACGACGAATACGGCGGCAATATGCATCTCGACGGCGCGTATTCGACATCGGGCAGAGGGCACACGGTATTTGGGCAGGTCTTTGAGGGCCTTGACGTCGTGCAGGCGATCGAAAAGGTGGAAACGGACGAAAACGATAAGCCGCTGAAGGATGTACAGATCCTTTCGGCGAAGATCGTACCGTATGAATAATTAAAGGAGGTTTTACGAATGGCGGTCATGCAGGTCAACACAGAGGAATTCAGAAAGACGGTCACGGAGAACAAGCTGGTTCTCGTGGACTTCTTTGCGACATGGTGCGGCCCGTGCCGGATGGTCGCGCCGCTTCTGGACGAGGTTTCCGAGGAATATCAGGGGAAAGCCGCGGTCGTGAAGGTGGACGTGGACGAGGAGCAGGAGCTCGCCGAGGAGTTCGGGATCAGCAGTATCCCGACGGTGATCCTCTTCAAGGACGGCGTCCCCGCTGCGACGCACGTCGGCGCGCACCCGAAGGACTTTTACACCGATCTCATCGAGATGCACCTGTGAGGCAGTATGTTCACTTTTTTGCGCAAGGCGAATTACTATGAGACGGACCAGATGGGCATCGTCCACCACTCCAACTATATCCGGTGGTTTGAAGAGGCCCGCGTCGCCCTCATGGACGACATGGGGCTGCCGCTGCAGAAGCTCGAGGCAGCGGGGATCGTGATCCCTGTCCTGCGGGTGGAGTGCGCCTATAAAAGTCCGGTGCGGTTTGACGAGACGCTCGAGCTGCGCGTCAAAGTGGCGGAATACAACGGGTTCCATTTCCGAATTCTGTACGAGGGCGTGAACCGGACGACCGGGAAGCTCAGCGTGGCGGGGGAGAGCGAACACTGCTTCACCACGAAGGATATGCGGCCGGTCCGGCTCAAGAACCGGTTCCCGGCGTGGCACGCGCTGTTCGCGGGTCTGCTGGAAAAAGAGTGAGAAGAAAGAGACCGGCGGGGTTTCCCAAGGAAGACCCGCCGGTCGTTCTGTTTTGGAGGTGAAACTGTGCTCGAAGAGTGGGTCCGGATGTTCCGGGAGAACTTTCCGTTTGCCGTGCGGCGGGAGTCCACCGTTCAGGCGGTGTTGGGAGACCACGGAAACCATGTGGAAGAAATGCGGGACGGCTCGGGAAAGCTGCTCGGCGTCTCCGTGTCGAACGGGGATACGGTATTGCTCCTCTGCGTGGACAGGGAATACAGGAACCGCGGGATCGGGTCCGCGCTGCTCA
The DNA here is from genome assembly GCA_947623765.1 of uncultured Clostridia bacterium. GTDB lineage: Bacteria > Bacillota > Clostridia > Oscillospirales > Acutalibacteraceae > Hominenteromicrobium. The sequence goes on from CANQIG010000010.1 coordinate 14,825, forward strand.
AGCGGACGGAAGCGCACATCGCAGCACACGGGGCGGGGAAGATCCGCGTCGGCGCGGGAGCTTCCTATCTCACGCCGGGCGTGCCGACGGACCGTAAAGTCTTTGAAGAATCTTTCTCTTTGGAGGAGATCGATCCGAGGATCGACGGCTCGGCGGAACGGTTTTTCCGAAACCGGGGATATGCCCATGCATGGGGTGAAAGCAACTGCTTTGATATGCGGATGCGCCTGCGGGACTGCGCCGTTCCCGGGAGGATCGGCGGCTGGATCGACGGAATCCGCTATGACTGGGCGTCGCCGGAGGATATTCCGGAGGTCCTGAAATGCACGCAGGATGCGCACGACGCGTTTACACAGTATTACAGGGACCCCGCGCTGTACGCGGCTGAAGGACAGGAGCGCGTCCTGCTCGCAAGGGACGGGGACCGGGTCGCGGGCGTTTTGATCGTCGGCGCGGAGACGGAGGAGAAGGGCGTCGGAAACGTGGGATGCACTGCCGTGCGGCACGGGTACAGAGGACGCCGCATCGGGACGAACCTTGTGGCGCTCGGGACCAGGCATCTGCGGGACATCGGGCTCGAGGAGGGCTTCCTCGGGTACACCTATTCGGGCTTGGACCGGATGTACGGGCGCGCGGGGTACAGGATCTGCGCGTATTATTTCATGGCGGAGAAAACGCTCGTCACAAAGGACACGGAAGGATCTTCACAGGCCGGTTGAAGGCATCAAAAAGAGGCGGGACAGATCGTCCCGCCTCTTTGCTGCGTAAATTGGATCATTCGTGGCGCAGGGCGTCGATGGGGTTCAGGTTCGCCGCCTTGAAGGACGGCAGGAGCCCGAAAACGATGCCGATGACCATGGAGAACGCCACCGCGAGGATCGTCGCGCCAATGTCCACGGCGACCGGGGCGGAAGTCATCCGGGAGATGATCTCCGCGAGGCCGATGCCCGCGCCGACGCCGACCAGCCCTCCGATGCTGGTGAGCACGGCGGCTTCGGTCAGGAACTGCCAGAGGATCTTGCGCTTCGGCGCGCCGATGGCCTTTTTCAGGCCGATCTCACGCGTGCGTTCCGTGACGGAGACCAGCATGATGTTCATCACGCCGATGCCGCCGACCAGCAGGGAGATGCTTGCGATCCAGATGAGCTGGCTGTTCGTCGCGTTCGAGAGGTTCTGCAGCTCCTCCGCCTGCTGGAGCAGATCCTGCGCCTTATACCGGACCGGGGAGTCGGAGGGGATGTCCGCGTTCAGGATGTCCTCCGCTGCGGCGCCGGCCCGCGTCATGGATTCCGTTTGGGAGACGCGGATGCAGACGTTCTGCGGCTCGTCGAACGTGTAGAGCGCGGGCCACACCGCGCGGTTGATGAAGATGCGCGCAGAGGTCCGGCTGCCGTAATAGGTGTAGTACTCCTCCCAGGAGTTGATGACGGGCTCAAAGGAGGAGTCGTCCTCCACGACGCCGATCACGGTGAACGCGACCTGCCCGATCTCCACGGTCTTCCCGATCGGATCCTCCCCCTCAAACAGGGATTCCTCCGCGCCCGTGTCGATCAGCAGCACGGGGCGGTAATGGGTAAAGTCGGTTTCCGTGAACAGCCGGCCCTTTTTGAGCACCAGTCCGTTCGTCGAAAAATAGCTGTTGTCTGTCCCGTAGATGCGGGAGGAGGAGAGGCTCTTGGAGCCGTAATACACGGAGTTGTTGTAATCCATGCGGACGGTAAACAGCGACGCGGAAACGACGTCCGGGATCTCCTCGATCTCCTGCATCTTTTCGTCGCTGACGACCGGGACACCCTCCGGGATGCCGCTGTACAGGATCTCATACTCGTAATCGCCGCTGTAAAGCTGGACCTGTACGGTGTTGGTCCCCGCGCCGATCAGGTTGTTTTTGATCTGCTCGTTGGTCCCCTTGATGGTGGAGACGATGGAGATGATCGCGGCGATGCCGATGATGATGCCGAGCATCGTCAGGAAGGAGCGCATTTTATGGGACCAGATGCCCTGAAAGGACAGGCGAATGTTTTCGATCATGCCGTCACCTCCGCTTCGGGCAGGTCGATCTCCTGCTCCGGGTCGATCCGCGCGCCGTCCACGGCGTTCGTGCCGTAGGGGAAGGCGATATAGTCGAAGTTGGTGAGATTCCCGCTCGTGATCTCCACATACTGATCGTACACCGTTTTTCCCGTCGTCACATATTCCTTGTGCACCCGCATATCCGGCCCGGCCTTGAGGACATACTTGCCCTGGCTGTCCTTGCGGATGTACGCCTGGTTCAGATAGAGCTTGTCGCTCGCCGCATTGTCCGTGTTCGCGTTCAGCGAGATGTCCACCCAGAGGTTGTTCCGCAGCCCCTCCGATTCCGGGACATAGGCACGGAACTGGTAGGTCGAGGAATTCGGGTTGGTGGAGGAATCGTAGTAATAGCTGTCGCCGGTCGGGTATTCCGAGATCGAGACGATCTGCGCCTCGTACGTCCCGCCGGTCTCCCACGAGTTCGCCGTGATGATGTCCCCGACGTTGACCGTGTCCAGCAGGCCCTCGTGGAGCGTGCCCTCGAGATAAAACCCGGTGCCGCCCGAGACGACCAGGAAGGGAGAGCCGGAGAAGAGCGCGCTGTCGATGTCCGTGAGCGTGCGGACCGTTCCGCTGACCGTCGCGGTGACGGAAGCGTTTTTCAGCTCGAGCTTCGCCTTGCGCAGTTCCATTTCCGCCTGCTTGACGGCGAGCTCCAGATCGCGGATCGCCTGCTTCGCGTCCTCGATCAGCTGGGCGAGCTCCTTCTCGGTGTAGGTGGGTTCACTGTCGCCGCCGATCTCCACCATGCCGGAGGATTCGCCGCCGTCCTCGCCAAAGTCAAAGCTGCCGCCGTCTCCGCTGCCGCCGCCGTTTTTCAGGTCGTCGATCAGGTCTTCCATCTCTCCATACACGCTGCTCAGGAAGCCGCCCGTCAGCAGGACGCCGTCCATGACCCAGCCGCGCAGCATCGGGGCGGTCTCATCATTGTCTTGGTGGATTTCAAATCTGGCGCAGAACGGCCCGTTCGGCAGGGTGTACGGTTCCGGTGTGGGGGATGGCGTCGGCGTCATCGGCACGATCGTCGAGCCGTCCCAGCCCCATCCCCAGCCGGGGACCGAGGTCGGCTCCGGCGTCATGGAAGGAGAAGCGCTCGGGGTCGGGTCCGGCTCCGGCGCCGAGGGGTCGTATACCATTCCGAGCAGCCGCATAAAGAAGCCGCTCGTCATCGTGCAGTCTTTCGTGCAGAGAAATACATAGGGGTCGTCCGAGGTGCCGGTGCCGGCATACGGGCGCGAGTGCTCCGTCAGCTCCGTTTGAAGCTCTGCCGGGAGCACGGGAGGCGCTTCCTCCCCGGAATCGACAGGAGGAAGCGGTTCCAAAGGCTGCCAGGGCGCCCAAGTGTTTTCCGGCCCTTCGGGGTCGTCCGGACCGCCGGGCTCTCCCGGTTCACCGGGTTCGCCAGGCTCACCTGGATCCCCAGGTTCTCCGGGGTCTGTGCCTGGATCCTCTACGGGCGTGGTGTTCTGCAGCTTGATGAGTTCTTTTCGCTTCTGGTCCAGATCGTACTGCTGTTTCTGGACGTCGAGCTCCTTGCTCTCCACGTTGATGTCGAGTTTGGTCGTGTCGTATTGGAGGAGCATATCGCCGATCTTGACCTCGTCACCCTCTTTGACGTAGATCTTCGAGATCGAGGTGGTCGCATTGGGATAGACCTCCTGCGTATAGTCGCTGATGACGCGGCCGGAGATGCTGGACTGGTCGCCCCAATAGGAGGTGCTCCAGTTCATGACCTGCTCCACCGTGACGATCTGGTTCGCGAGCGTGTTCTGCCGCACGGCGAAAAGGATCCCGCCGACCAGCAGAACGACCGCGAGAACGACCGAAACGGAGATGATGACGACGCGCAGCGGGGATCTCTTTCCGTATCTCATGACGCCGCCT
>CANQIG010000011.1 GCA_947623765.1 uncultured Clostridia bacterium
CTCGTCGAGCGTGCCGCAGATCGCGCTGACGATGCGCCGCACCGTGTCGTGGAGCGTATCGAGATTCCGTGTCTCGCACTCGATGACCTTTTCCCAGTCCCACTGGTCCACATAGACCGAATGGAGGTTGTCGGGCTGTTCGTCGCGCCGGATCGCGTTCATATCGGCCACAAGGCCGTTGCCGGGATAGAACCCGTAGTCCTTGAGCGCGAGCCGCTTCCATTTCGCGAGCGAATGCACCACCTGCGCGTGCATCCCCGCGGCGGGAATGTCAAACGCGACCGGGCGCTCGACGCCGTTCAGGTCGTCGTTGAGGCCTGTCGCCGGGTCCACAAACAGCGGAGCGGTGACGCGCTTGAGATGCAGCGCCGCAGAGAGCTTCACCTGAAAGATATTTTTGATGAGCCCGATCGCCTTCTGCGTGTCGTAAAGGCCGAGGCTCGGGACATAGTTTTCCGGTATCGTGAGCATCTTCGTTTCCCCACTTTCATTTTTCATTCGGAGGACACGCCGACCCGAAACCGAGCGGATCCGGCGCGCCCTGAAAATCCTTACGTCCATTTATTATAGCGTCAACAGAGAAAAAATGCAAGAGGCAAAGCATTCTCCGGCAAAAAGGGAAAAAAACGAAATGGGGAGCCGCTCCCCTTCGGAAACGGCTCCCCGGAACGGCAGCGCCTTAGAGCGGCGCATTCTCCCCGAAAAAACGCGCGTTGTAGCGCACGGCAGGATGCTCCGGCCGGAAAGCTGCGGCACGGTCGTTCATCTCCTTGGACCGGGCCGCGTCGCCGAGCGCGTAATAGCAGACGCAAAGCTGGATGCACGGCAGGAACCCCGACGCATCCGGCTCCGTGAAGCCGCCCGTCACCCCGGAGGGCCGCGCTGAAAGCGCCTGCTCATACCAATAGGCAGCCGTCACGAAGTCCTTCCGGTCGAAGAAAAACCTCCCGAGATCGCAGCAGAGCTCCGGCCGCGGCGGGCCGTACCGAAGCGCGCGCGTCAGCGCCTTGAACGACGCCTCCGTGCGGTCGAGCCGCATCTCGCAGGCGGCGAGATCCCGGCACGCCTGCAATTCGTTCTCGACCCAGCCGCCTCCGCCGTCGAGGAAGCTCCGAAACGCAGCCGCGGCTTCCTCGTCCCGCCCGTGGAACATCAGCTCCCGGGCATAATAGAACGTGTCGCGCGGCGAGAACGCCTCCCCGCGCGCCCGCTGTGCCTCGTAGATCCGCAGGTTCCGGTCCGCATCGCCGGGCCGCGTCTTCCTGTGCGAGACTGCCGCGCCGCAGTACAGGATCCTCCCGCGCGGCGCGATGGCCTCATGCACCGCGCCCTTCCAGCGGAAGCCCGCGCCGCGCCGGAGCAGGCGTTCCCGCCAGTAGGTGAACGCTGGCTTTCCGTCCGCCGAAAACGACGTGTGATACGGCATCATCACCACGTCGGTCTCCGTCGTCAGCGCCGCGCGCATCTCGCGGAACCGCACACGGTCTTCCTCCTCCAGAACATCGTCCGCGTCCAGCCACATACAGAAATCCCCCGCCGCCTGATCGAACGAAAAATTCCGGGCGGCGGAAAAATCATCCCGCCACGGGAAGAAGAAGACGCGATCCGTGAACCGGCGCGCGGCCTCCACAGTGCCGTCGGTGCTGCCGGTGTCGACGATCACGATCTCGTCCACGAGATCCCGAACGGAACCGAGACACCTCGGGAGCGTCTCCTCCTCGTTTTTCACGATCATGCAGAGGCTTACCGTCGCCATAGGCAGCCCGCCTTTCCTCAAGGATGGCGCGCGGTCACGCGCCGATCACACCGGCCGTGCGCAGGGAGGCCAGCAGCGCGTTGAACGCGGCGACGGTCTCCGGAAGCGTCGCGGCGGGATCGAGATCGGCGACCGCCGCGCCGGGCGTGAGCACCGCATCCGCGCCAGCGGGCCCCGTTGCACCCGTGGGACCCGTCGGGCCTACTGCGCCGTCCGCACCAGTTGCCCCGGTTGCCCCGGTCGCCCCGGTCGCACCAGTCGGGCCCGTCGGCCCCGTCGCGCCGTCCGCGCCAGCAGGCCCTGTCGCACCCGTGAGGCCAGTCGGCCCAACCGCACCATCCGCGCCAGCAGGCCCTGTCGCACCCGTGGGACCCGTCGGTCCAGTTACACCATCTGCACCAGCGGGACCGGTCGCACCCGCCGGTCCAGTCGCTCCATCCGCACTGGCAGGACCGGTTGCACCCGTGGGACCCGTCGGTCCAGTCACGCCGTCCGCACCGGCAGGACCGGTTGCACCCGTGGGACCCGTCGGGCCAGTTACGCCATCAACACCAGCAGGACCGGTCGCTCCCGTGGGACCCGTCGGCCCCGTCGCGCCGTCCGCGCCAGCGGGTCCGGTCGCACCCGTCGATCCCGTCGCGCCAGTCGCACCATCCGCGCCAGCAGGACCGGTCGCACCCGTTGTACCGGTCGGACCCACCGCGCCGTCCGCACCGGCAGGGCCCGTCGCACCCGTGGGACCCGTCGGGCCCGTCGGACCGACCGGGCCCTGCACCCCTTGGATACCCTGTACGCCCTGCGGGCCGGTGGCGCCCGTCGCGCCGCGCTGTCCCGGGAGGCCCTGCGGACCCTGCGGCCCCTGGGGACCCGGCTGGGCGGGCACGGGATATGCAGGAATGCAGCCCATGCCGTTCTCGCAGCCGCAGCCCTCGTTTCGATAAATCTTCATGTCGAAACGGTTTCTCCTTTTCTCCGATTTGCGGGGTCTCCCCCGCACGCCAGAATATGCGCGCCGCCCCGCATCCGTCACCAAGGGAGAAAGAGCTTGCATTTTCCCCGAAAACGCGCTATACTGAAAACAATCCGTGATGACTGGAGGGATCGCCCGTGATGTGTCCGAAATGCGGCGCGGAGATCGCCGCGAATGCCGGCCGCTGTCCCGAGTGCGGCACGCAGTTCAACACGCAGTCCGTGGAGCGCACACTGGGGCTTGCGGGACAGAACGCACAGCCGCTCGCTTATTTTCTGCTCGAGCTGCGCCGCCTGGTCCGCTGGGTCCGGGACAAGCTGAAATAAATCGTCTCCAAAAAATGAAAAAGGCCCGTGCAGCCGGATCGCGCCGCTTTGTGCGTGCATCCCGGACACGGGTCTTTTTTATTCATTTTGGGATCCTTCAGAGGGTAGACTGTAAAAGCTCCAGAAACGCCTTTGCGGTGCGGATCTCGGGCTCGCGAAAATGGTTCCCCGGGTTCCATACGAGCGAGGAGGGCACGCCCTCGCGTTCGAGGAGCCCCTGCTGCGCCTCGATACAGTCCGCGACACGCGCCATCACGGCGTTGCGCGTCCTTGCCTCTTTGTCCCCAAGGCTTAGTGCGGCGCGCTTCGCGCGGAAGCTCCCGTTTTCCGCAAAGTCGATCCACCCCGGGAACCAGACCGACGGGGACGCCGCCGCGATCCCCTGAAAACAGTCCGAGACATACCCGCACCAAAGCGCGAACAGCCCCGCAAGCGAATAACCGCCGAGAAAGACGGCGCCGCGCGCCGCAAGGTCCCATCGGTCCAGCGCGGGGAGCAGGTCGTGCTCGATCTCCCGCAGAAACGGCTCCGCGCCGCCGGAAAAGCCCTCGGTCCCGAAGACCGGCGGCGCTTTCCAGGGAGAGAGCTCCGCGTTCCAATTCCGCACGCGAATACCGCAGAGCGCGAACGGCCTTTCTGTGTGCGCAGCGAGATACGCTGCCTCTGCCTCAAGTCCCTCGGCGTCGTGCTCGTCCACCGGCTGGAGGAGCAGCGCCTCGGGTTCTCCGCTGACGATCTGACGGATCTCGCGTCCCGAGATCTGAAATTCGGATGTGTTCATGCTGAAAGCCCCCTTGTTCCGCAGAAACCGGGCCGCCGAAAACACGGCGGCCCGGTTTCTCAGAGGATATGCACAGGATCATCAAAAGTAATTGAAGGGATCCGTCAGGCTGCCGCTATACAACACTTCAAAATGCAGGTGCGGGCCCGTGGAATTGCCCGTCGACCCCACGTAAGCGATGGTCTGACCGATCTGCACCTCGTCTCCTTCGGAGACCGCGAGCGCGCTCGCGTGCGCGTACCGCGTGGAATAGCCGTTGCCATGATCGATGAACACGCAGTTGCCGTACGAGCCCATCCAGCCCGCGTAGATCACCTTTCCGGCGTCCGCCGCGACGATGTCCTTCCCGTAAATGCCGACGCCCGCGATATCGATCCCGCGGTGGCCGTCTTCTCCAAAATAACAGGTGATCATCGTGTAGCCCGGCATCGGCCAGACGAACGCGCCCGTGCCGATATATCCCACGCCGCCTGCGGCGTTCTTATTGGCCGCTTCGAGCGCGGCGTAATATTCCGCATACCACTGATCGATGGCGGCGTCTGTCTCCGCCTTTTCCAGCGCGATGCGTTCCGCCTCGGCCTGCGCCTCCGCCTCGTTCGCTTCGGCCTCCTGCAGCAGACGCTCGCTCTCCTCATACAGTGCAGAGAGCTCCTTGCTCTTCGAGTCCAGCGCTTTTTTGTCCTCGCCGAGCTGGTATTTCTGCGCGTTAATCTCCTCCACCTTGTCTTCGATGGAGTGCAGGTCCGCCTCGAGCGTATCGAGGAGCGCCGTATCGTGATCCGTGATCGCGCGGATCACCTCGCTCTTCTGCTGATAATCCACCAGGCTCGTGGAGCGCAGGAGGATCGAGAGCGTCGTCGCGTCGCCGGTCATATACATGGTCTTGAGGCGGTCCTTAAGCTTGTCAAAGTTCGCGGAGATGCTCGCCTTCGTGTCCGCGATCTCCGCCTCGCCTTCCAGAATGGCGTCGTCCAGCGCGCGGATGCGCTGGATGAGGACGTCAAGCTGCTGCTGCACGATGTCGATCTTTTCCTTCATCGCGTCGCGGTAGGCGCGCTTCTGCGAGGCGTCCTCGCGGAGGGCGTCGAGCCGGTCCGCGTTTTCCGCCTCCTGCTCCTCCAGCGCGGAGAGCCGCGCCTTGAGGCCGGAGATGGACTCTGCCGCAGCCTTCGGCGCGCCGAGAACGGAACCGTGGAACAGAAGCGCCAGCGCGAGCGTCAACGCGGTGACGCCCCGCAGGACCCGATGGTCACGCAACGGCGTTCTCCCCTTCCTTGTTGAGGTATTTGCCGATGGAAATGCTGCCGCCCAGCAGGCCGAAGAGCGCGCCGACGATCGCGTATGCCGCGAAAATGTGGTACATGAACGGCTGGATGTCCACCGCCGTCACCATGGGCAGGATGTTGTACAGCGCCATGACCGCCTGATCGTAGGCGTACAGGATGATCGCCGCGGAGATGCCGCCCGAGATCAGCCCGATCACAACGCCCTCGACGATGAACGGCACGCGCACGAACCAGTTCGTCGCGCCGACGGACTTCATGATGCTGATCTCCGTCCGGCGGGAGAACATCGTCACCTTGACGGTGTTCGAGATGATGAACAGGGAGACGACCGAGAGCACGATGATGATCGCGATGCCCGCGACCCGCACCACGGAATCGACGCTGGTGAGCTTATTCGCGACGTCCCCGTAGTTCGTGAATGTGTCGACGCCTTCGATCGCCTGGATCTGCGCCATGGTCTGCTCATAGACGCTCAGATCCTTCAGGGAGATGTTGTACGCGTCCGGGATCGGGTTTTCCTCGCCCTCGAGCCCGGAGAGGATCGAACCGTCGTCGCCGAGCGTCTCCATCATGTTCTTGAGCCCGTCGTCCTTCGGGACAAAAACACATTCGCTGACATTCTCCATGGCGCGAAGATCCTCGCCCACCTGCAGCGCGGAAAGTGCCGGCAGGTCGGTCTTGAGGTAGACCGTGATCATATTCGTCCCCTCCACGGATTCCATCATGGAGGTGAGATTGACCGAGATCAGCGCCGCGGCGCCCGTCAGCAGCAGACACGAAGTCAAAACGCCGATGGAGGCGATGCTCATCGTCCGGTTTTTCCAGAGATTCTTAATGCCTTCCTTCAGAAGGTACCCGATGTTGTGCAGTCTCATCTTTCTGTCTCCCCCTTACGCCCGGCCGTCCGTGTCTTCGTCGTTCCAATACCCGTCGTCATCGGCGTATTCGGCGTATGTGTCCTCCTCGAGGTACGCCTCTTCTTCGCTCGGGAGATCGTCGCCGTATTCGTTGTCCTGATCAAAGGAGCGGGCCACCGCGTTCGCGCGGCTGCGCGCCTCCCGCGCCCGGCGGATGGCTTCCGCGTCGACGGCAGCGGTGTCCTGCCCGTCCCCATCTCCGCCGTCCTCACGCGCGGCGGTATCCGCCACGATCTCGCCGGAATGGATCTGGATGATGCGCTTATGGAAGTGTTTGACGAGCGAGTGCTCGTGCGTGACCATCAGGATCGTCGTGCCCCGGCGGTTGATCTCGCTCAACAGGTCGACGATCTCAAACGAGAGCGCCGGGTCGATGTTCCCGGTGGGCTCGTCGGCGATGATCATCTGGGGGTTGTTGACCAGCGCGCGCGCCAGCCCGACGCGCTGCCGCTCGCCGCCGGAAAGCTCCGTCGGGAAATGCTTCGCCTTGTGCTGCAAGCCGACAAGGCTCAGGATATACGGCACCCGCTTCTTGATCGCCTTTCTCGACGCGCCGACCACGCGCATCGCAAACGCGACGTTGTCGTAGACGGTCATGTGGTCGATCAGGCGGAAATCCTGGAACACGAGCCCCATCTTCCGCCGGATATAGGGGATCTTCCCCTTGCGGATATGGCTGATGTCCTGCCCATCGATGAAGATCTGTCCCTCGTTCAGCCGCTCCTCGCAGGTGATGAGCTTCAAAAAGGTGCTCTTGCCCGCGCCCGAAGAGCCGACGATGAAGACGAACTCCCCCTTTGCGACGTGGAGGTTGATATTGTGCAGCGCCTCTGTGCCGTTATTGTAGATCTTTGAAACATTGCGGAACTCGATCACGCGAAATGCCCCCTCACTGAACGTCCCCCGCGCCGTATCACCCGCGGCGTTCGACGTCCCTTTTCCGTGCCATCCCTCTGATTCCGGCTCCTTCGGTCCCGAAAAAAAGCGGAAAAACAAAAGGAGCCCTGTTGGCACCCTCTATTATACCAACAAGACTCCCGTTTTTAATTCCGAAAAAGAACTAAACGTAATTCTTTTGTAACTTTTATTACGATTTGTAACTTGCCGCCGCGAGATCCACCCGTTTTGCGGCTCAGATCTTCGACGGATTGCTCGTCAGATAGCGCTTGACCATGAGCGCGACCTTAAAGACGATGGCGTCCTCGAACTCCCGCAGATCGAGCCCCGTGATCTTCTTGATCTTCTCCAGGCGGTACACAAGCGTGTTGCGGTGAACGAACAGCTTCCGGGAGGTCTCGGAGACGTTCAGGTTGTTCTCGAAGAAGCGCTGGATCGTGAACAGCGTCTCCTGGTCGAGCGACTCGATGGAACCGCGCTTGAAGATCTCCTTGAGGAACATCTCGCAGAGCGTCGTCGGGAGCTGGTAGATGAGGCGCGCGATGCCGAGGTTGTTGTAGCTCACGATGTTCTTCTCGGTATCGAAGACCTTCCCGACCTCGAGCGCGACCTGCGCCTCCTTGAAGGAACGCGCGAGCTCCTTGATGCTGTCCACCACCGTGCCGATGCCGATGACGCAGTGCGTATAGAACTCGCTCGAGAGCGTGTCGACGATCGACCCCGCGAGCTTGTCGATGTCATGCGGATCGATGTTCGAGCGGATCTCCTTCACGAGCGCGATGTCCGTCTCATTGATATTGATGACGAAATCCTTGTTCTTGTCCGGGAACAGGTTCTGGACCACGTCGTACGCGGAGACGTCCGTCTTGTTCGTCACCTTGATGAGCATACAGACGCGGCTGACGTCGGCGTTGAACCGCAGCTCGCGGCTCTTGAGATAGATGTCGCCCGGCAGGATGTTGTCGAGGATGACGTTCTTGATGAAGTTGGAGCGGTCGTACTTCTCGTCGTAATACTGCTTGATGGAATTGAGCGAGACCGCGAGGATCCCCACATACTTCGCGGCTTCCACATCTGTGCCGGAAACGAACACAGCGTATTCGGTCCTCGGGCGGCTGCCGAAGGCCTTGTACGTGTAATTTCCGGAGACGAACGAGGACTGGGAGAGCAGATCCTCCGAGGTCACGGAGTCCGCGACTTCCCCGATCTTCCCGAGCTCGCTGCACGCGATGATCACGGAAGATTCGTCGATGACGCCGATGGTCCGGTCCACGGAATCCCGCATCTGATGGATGACACCCTGAAACAACCGATTGGACATGATTTCCTCTTTTCCCCGTCGGATCATAATCTAAAAGGTAAGCGCCCGGCGGCTGCGCAAATGCAACCTTCCCCTTTTGATATTTTACAATTTTTCTCCGGGCATTTCAAGTCTTTTTAAGCAACTTTTTTTCAACTTTGTAAATCTGCACAATCAAAGACCGGGATTCATGCCGGAAGACTGGCACAAAGCGGAAAAAAAGCGGGAAAAGAGAGGAAAATCGTCTTGTCCGCCCCGGCCGGACCGCCCTTAGGACGAAAAGCCGGGGCCAAAGATCAGTTTTCTTCCTCCCCGGGCGCTTCCGCGTCCTCCGGTCCCGCTTCGCCGACCGGGCCGATGGGCGTGCCTTTCAGGTACATACAGTATTCCTCGAGGCACATCCCGAGCTCTTTCATCGCCTTCGCGTGTTCCGGCCCGACATAGCGGTAATGCCACGCCTCATGGTCGATGCCGGTGATCTCCGCCTTGTCCTTCGGATAGCGCTGGACGAACCCGTAGTCCGCCGCGTGTTCCTCCAGCCACGCGTACGCCTCCGTCTGCTCGAAATCCCGGGAAACGTCGTTGAAGTCCACGGCGAGCCCGGTGTGGTGCTCGCTGTGGCGCGGCGGCTGGATCGTCCGCAGCGCGTTCTCCGTCGCCTCCTCCACTGTCATGCCCCTGTCATACATCCGCTCCTGGATCGCCTGCGCGAGGATCGCCTCCTGATCCTCGACGCTCCGGTACCCGGAGGCGAGCCAGAGGGAGACGCCCGCGTCCCGCGCGGCATTGAGCATCTCCGTGAGCGGCTCGTAGATCAGACTGCTCACCTCGACGTCGGAATACAGGCGCGGCGTCACGGCGTAATCCTTCGGAAGCGCGACCTCGCTGTTGACGAGGACCAGCCGCCAGTCGTCGAGCTGGGTATAGTACGGCTCCGGCGTCGGCTCGGGCGTCGCGGTGGGCTCTGGGGTCTCGGTGGGCGCGGCTGTGGGAAGCGCGGTGGGGACGGCGGTCGGCTGCGGCTCCGGGAGCGCGGCGGCGGGCAGATCCCGCATCTGGAAGTGCGGCATCGCGAGCACCGCGGCGACCGCGAGCACGGCCACGACGCCGAAGATCACGCTGCAGACCGTCAGCCGCCTGCGGTTCCGTTCCGCCTGCGCGACGCGGCGCGCGGGATCGCCCGCTCCGTACTCCGTGTCGTCCGCCGGGTAGCGCGGCTCGTCCGTTCTCTGATGTTTATACTCCTGCAAAAAGGCTCCATCCTTTCCGATTCACTGTTGAAAAGTATACCACACCCATGCTATACTATACAAGCAAAGATTTCGCAAACCTTTCGACGCTTTTTCCGACGTTCCGCTGCAAAGCGCGGCGGCGGCACAAAAAGCGCGGGAAAACGGAGGATCTTATGGCCCGTATCTTCATCCGGGGCGAAGCCGGTAAATTCGCAAACTACGAGGCGGCGCTGACGGCGCTCGGCGCGGAACCCGTCGTCTCGCTCGACCTCTCCCTCTCCGACGGCTGCGGCGGCCTTCTGCTGCCCGGCGGCGCGGACATGGACCCCGCGCTCTACGGCGAGGAAAACACCGCGAGCGAGGGCATCGACGCATCGCGCGACCGCGACGAGCTCGCGCTCTGCCGCCGCTTTTTCGAGAGCGGCAGACCGATCCTCGGCATCTGCCGAGGCCACCAGGTGCTGAACGTCTTCTTCGGCGGCAGCCTGATCCAGGACGTCGCCCATCGGGAGATCCACGTCTGGAAGGAAACCTGCGACAGCATCCACCGGGTCCGCGCGCTGCACCCGTTCATGGAGCAGCGCTACGGGGCGTCGTTCTCCGTGAATAGCGCGCACCACCAGGCGGTGAAGCGGCTCGGCGCGGGCCTCCTCGCGACGTGCGAGAGCGAGGACGGCATCAACGAGGGCTTTCTCCACGAAAACGGGAAAGTCATCGGCGTGCAGTTTCACCCGGAGCGCATCGCCTTCGCGCACGCGAGGCCAGATGCGGTCGACGGGAGAAAGATCTTTGAGGCGTTCCTCGAACTGGTTTAAGTCAGAATCACCGGCGAATCCGGCGGCTTCGTGCAGGCTCTAAACGGACCAGTTGCCGGCACAGCTGCATGGAACGGTTTCCCGCTTGCATCGCTCGTCTCGCCGCCCATAAACGGGCAATTCCCTTGCTCTTATGTTTTTTCGTAGTGGCAAATCTCGCAAATTCTCCTTTCCCGCTTCGCTCGGTGTGCACCGCGAAAGCTTTTCTATTCGCAGCAGCATAGCCGGTAGGTTTGGAAAGCTCTGAAAGGTCCTGCCTCCGGGCACAGCCCTGAACGGTTTCCCGCTGGCAGCACTCGCCCGCCGCCCATAAACAGGCAATTCCCTGCCCTTATGAGTTTTTCGTAGTAGCAAACCACGCAAGTTTTCTTTCTCGCTTCGCTCGGTGCTCACCGCTATAACAGACAGCGCAAAACGGCGTCCCGCGGAAAACCGCAGGGCGCCGTTCTTTCGCGGGTTCATTCCGCGAGCATCATCTTCATCGTGGTGATCGCCTCCGCCGCGCCCGTCTGCGGGTCGTCTGCATATCGCAGCGCCTTGCGCGCGGTGTTCGCGATGTCCGTCATGAACTGCGCGTCCGTGACGCGTTCGAGGACGTCGCCGAAGAGCTCCGCCGCCTTCGAGTTTTTCCCAGTGGGGATACCGTACAGACCGCCGAAGTAATACGCGTGCATGGAGCCCACATCGCGGGTACTGGAGCTGTTCCCCTCGTACGCCGCCTGCATTTTCTCGCCGAGGAAATGCTCGATCACCTTGAAGCAGCGTTCGGGGTTCTTCGCGTTGCGGTTGATCGCGGCGTAGACCGTGACCCCCGCCGTCACGCCGCCCGTGTCGTCCGTCTGCGGGATGAGGACGAACCGGCCCGGATTCAGCTTCATCGCGTGCGGAAGGTCGGACATTTCAAGCAGATAGAGCCGGTCGAGCACCATATATTCCTCGCGCAGCGGGTCGCCGTCGCGCGCGGCATCGAGCACATCCGACGTGTACCCGCGCTCGTCCAGAGAGAGCCGGAAAGCCCTGCGCGCAGCGGCATACTCCGCGAGGCGATCTTCCGTAATCAGCAGCGTCTCGCTGTCGTAATCCACGAGCGGGCCGAAGCGCATATAATTGAAATCCGTGCTTCCTGAGAGAGCATCTAAAAGAGGCAGATCGTCGCAGTTCTCGAGCGCTTCCCAAGAATCGACCGTGTCCGGGTCGACCGTGTCGGTCTCGCGGTCGATCACGATGCACGGCACCGTGAACAGGAGCGGCACGACCATCCGGCCCTCCGGCGTACACCCCGCGTCCATCACCGCGGCAAAGTGGTCGTCGAGAGAGACGGTCTCGCTTTTTTCAAAATACGAATCGAGCGGCAGAAACACCGAGCTGCGCATGACCTTTTCGACGTCCGGAAACAGGAGGGTGCTATAATCCATATCCGCCGTGAGAAGGAAGAGATCCGGCCCGCCGCCCGCGGCGATCTCCACCCGGATGTGCTGCGCCCAAGCCGCGTTTTCCGCCGCATGGTCGCCGTAATCCGAGCCGAACGACCAGTCGAGCGTGAAGCCGTCCTCGCCGAGCAGACTTTGGAGCGTACCGCGCAGTGGCCCGGGGTATCCGTTGTTTGCCGTATACCAAGCGTTCTGCGCGCAGACCGTGATGAGATCGGGCTTTTCCGCGTCGTCCGACGCTGTGTCGTTCGACGCAGTATCATTCGGCGTGGCAGCGCCCGTTTCCCCGGAGCCTGACGTCTCCCCTGCCGCAGCGCAGGAAGAGAATGCGGAGAGCAAGACCAGCAGCGCCAGCGCGCAAAGCAAGACCGCGTGCAGCGAATAGACGGCTTTTTTCATGACAGCACCCGCTTTCTTTTTTATCGAAACAAGGTTGTTACAAAAAAAGTATAACACATCCTGTTCATGATGTCAAGCGGAAAGTATAAAAAATCGTCGCGCCATTCACGCCGCAAAAAACGGGGGGATCCCGGTTTATTTCCCGTCCTTCCCTGCGGTGTACTCTAGGAACGCTTCGAGCACGCCCCTGTCGTTCTCGTAGGTGACGGTCGACCGCGCCTCCTCCGCGAGGGCCCAGCGCATCTCCGTGACCTCCGCCTCCTGCCTGTGCGCCTCGCCGCCCGTGTACTGCGCGGCGAAATAGATCACGTCCTTCATCACGCCGGGCTTTGGGGAATACGTCACCGTATGGCGAAAGCCCGTGTCGAGCGCGACAGCAAGTCCCGTCTCCTCGCGGATCTCTCGCAGGGCCGTCTCGGTCTCCGTCTCCTCGCCCTCCACATGGCCTTTCGGGAACGCCCAGTGGCCGCCGTTCTCATGCCGGATCAAAAGGATCTCCTTCCCGTTCGGCGTGTCTCTCGCGATGACCGCGCCGCAGGATTTTTCCAGCTTCATATCAGTCCCTCTCCTTTTTGGAATGAAAAGAGGCTGTCGGAACAGCCCCTTCTTTTTTTATTTTACGGAGAACCGGTACTCTGTCCGGCTCTCGAACGGTTTGTCCGGCTCCACATACCGGAACGGGAATTCCGGCCGGTTCGGGGAATCGGGGTAGAACTGCGTCTCGAGGCAAAACGCCCTGTGCGGCTGCATCGGGCTGCCGTCCCGGTTCTTCGAGCCCTCCACCACGCTGTTCATCGTGAACAGCTGCAGGCCGGGCTGATCGGTCAGGACCGTCATCGCGCGGCCGCTCTCCGGGTCCCAGGCCGAGGCAACCTCGCGGAAGCCCTCGCCCTCCAGACAGAAATTGTGGTCATAGCCGCCGCATTTCACCATCAGCGGGTCGCTGTCGCCGATGTCCTGCCCGATGGGCTTCGGCGCGCGGAAATCCAGCGCCGTCCCCGCCAGGGGCAGCAGCTTCCCGGTAGGGATCAGATCGTCCCGCACCTCGGTCACCTGCGCCGCGCGGATCGAGAGCACCGTGTCCAAGATCGGCTTTGAACAATCGCCGGAGAGATTGAAGAACGCGTGGTTCGTCGGATTGAAGACCGTCTTTCTGTCCGTCTCCCCACGATACTCGAGGACGAGCGCGTTGTCCCTCGTCAGCGTATACCGCACCTCGACGCTGAGCGCGCCGGGGTAGCTCTCCTCGCAGTCCGGGCTGAGATACCCGAACGTCACGGAGGGGTCTTCCCCCTCCCCGACGGCCCGGACCTCGAACACCGTCTGGTGGAACCCGCCGCGGCCGCCGTGCAGGCTGTTGCGGCCGTCGTTCTGGTCGAGCACGCAGATCACGCCGTCGATGCGCATCTTCGCGCCGCCGATCCGGTTCGCATACCGCCCGATGCACGCGCCGTGGAAATCCGCGCCGAAATACTCGGGGAGCGTTTCGTGCCCGAGAACGACGTCCCCGAGGATGCCGTTCCGGTCGGGCATCCGCAGGCGGAGGATCCGGCAGCCGTAGGGCGTCACGGTCAGTGACGCCCCCGCCGCATTTTCCAGTGTGTAAGATTTTACCGCTGCCCCATTCGGGAGCGTTCCGAAAATCGCTTCAGAGATGGGCATCGATCAGGCCTCCAGCTCCTGCTTGCCCAGCATCGCCGCGCCAATGATGCCGGCGTCGTTGCCGAGCTGCGCGCGCACGATGGTGACCTTCTTCGAGGAGTACATCGCGTACTGCTGCTCGTAGACATACTCGCGCACCGGCCCGAGGAGCGTCTCGCCCTCGTTGCAGATGCCGCCGCCGATGCAGAGGATGTCCGGCTGGAAGATGTTGACCATGTCGATCAGGCCGATCGAGAGGTACTTGATGTACTCGTCGACGATCTCCTTGCCGATCGGATCGCCGGCGCGCATTGCGTCGAACGCCGTGCGGCCGTTGACCTTTGAGATGTCGCCCTCCACGATCGTCCAGAGCGGGGAGTTCTTCGGCGCGTTCTGCATATACTCCTTCGTCGTGTTGATGAGACCCGTCGCGGAAGCATACGTCTCCCAGCAGCCCTTTCTGCCGCAGGTGCAGGGACGGCCATCCACGACGATGACCGTGTGGCCGAGCTCGCCGCCCGCGAAATTGCTGCCGGAATAGACCTTGTGGTGGATGATCACGCCGCCGCCGACGCCGGTGCCGAGCGTGATCGCGAGGCCGTTGTCCACGCCGCGCAGCGCGCCGGCCTGAAACTCGCCGTACGCCGCCGCGTTCGCGTCATTCTCCAGAATGACGTTCTTGCCGCCGAGGCGCTCGGTCATCTTGTCGCGGAGCGCGAAATTCTTGAAATACAGGTTGTTTGCAAACTCAATGATGCCCGTCTGCCGGTTGACCGTGCCGGGGCAGCCGATGCCGACCCAAGGGACGTCGTCCAGCGTGATGCCCGCCTTCGCGAGCGCGTCCTTGCAGACTTCGAGGATCGCGTCGCAGAATGCGTCCTCTGAACAGGGAACCGGCGTCGGATGGGACGCCTTGGCGACGATGGCGTTTTCTTCGTTCACAACGCCAACGGCAATGTTGGTGCCGCCTACATCTACACCCAGATAATACATAATACAAGCCCCTTTACCTGAAAGTTTCCGGACAACATCCGGTTTCCCTTTAAGTATACAATATTTGAGGGCGGTTTGTAAATGGATTTGTGAAAATTTTTTGGTTTTTTGTGCGGAAACTTGATTTTTCGCGCTGTCCGTGCTATAATTGCTCTGGCAATTTAGGGACAACGCGCAGCAGCCTTCCCTTTTTCCTCCTTTGATAAGGACCGTATTTCATTTTGGCCCCCGGCGCGGGACACAGCCCGCAAACACAAAACGCGTGACAGCGCGAAGAAAAAGTCTTTTCACTTTCCACTTTTAAGAAAAACCGTTTTTATCGAATCCCCCGGCGCGGGACGCAACCCGCAAACACCCCTCGAGCTGCGGCACGAAGTAAAAGTCTTTTCGCTTCCTTTTCTTCAGAAAAGGAAGAAAAAAATAAGCCGGCGTGGCGAAATCGGCAGACGCAAGGGACTTAAAATCCCTCGGTGGCAACATCGTACCGGTTCAAGTCCGGTCGCCGGCACCATTGTTGCGGCGAGTCCTTACGGCTCGCCGCATTTCCTTGTCAGAAACGCGGCTTCATCGTTCGCACCGCGAAAAGCCGCGAAACAGATTATTCTCCTCACCTCACAATGCCGCAGACTTTGCAGAGCCTCCGCGTTTCCGATCAAAATATCCACCCAAGCGGGCGAAAGTTCCTCCCCGCAGTTTGCTTCCGTCAATGAAGTTCCATGCAGATCCGAATCCAAACCCGCAACCGCAAAAAATATCTTTTTTCTCCATCGACATGAAGCCCTCCCGCAGTTGAAGCGGGAGGGCTTTGGTGCTCCAAAAAGGAAATGATACCCTCGTCCATCGCGCGAAGCACAGAGTTTGGGGCGGAGCCCCATGACGAACAACGGGCCCCGCGAAACCCTTGCATTCGCGGTATGGGCAACCAGTCCAAATCCGGTCAGCAGCACAAAAAAGGAGCAAAGCGCAAACCAACCGCCTTGCTCCCTTTTTTATTTCATGTATTTTCGCACAAACGGATGGATCCGCCGGACATAGAAAAGGATCAGCCCGTTCATACAGAAATCATACAGTACAAAGACGACGTTCGCAAGGACCAGCAGAAGCACCGCGACGAGCGCACCGCCCGGGATCTGGTCCGACCACGGGATCCCCAAAAGGTAAACGCAGAGCAGCGTCTCCGCGACGGCAGCCGCGTTGAAGATCACGAGCTTCACCGCGTACCGCAGCACTTTGTTTTGGAGCCGCTGGAGCACGGCGTACAACGCCGGGTAATACCCGAAGAACAGCAGATAGATCAGCGCCGCCTCGCGGTCCGGCACCAGCAGAACGGAGAGCACGCTCACCGCCCCGTACACTGCGAACCCGTGCGCAACGTCGATCTCCGCGACGACGCCGATCACAAAGCAGCCCGCCAGCGCGGGAAGCGCGATCGTCGCGGCGGGAACGACTCCCGTCAGGAAAAGGACCGCCGTGGAAAGCGCCGCGATCACGCCGCAAAACGCAAGCCGCGTGGATTTATTTTTCATGTTCGCGCCCCCTCAGCAGCAGGGGATGAGATCTCCGCCCATGCACTCGCAGCAGCAATCGGCGCAGATCATGCCCTGGCAGAGATCGCAGGTGTTGCAGCCGCCGGTATTCATAGAGCCCATGTTCGGATTGTACCCGCCGTACATCCCGCTGCGCTGGTTCATCGCCTGGTTCAGCGCAGCCTGGTATTCCCCGTTCCCCGGGTCCATCTGGCACGCGCGCGTGAAGTGGTCCTTCGCCTCTTCCAGCCAGCCCCGGCGGTAGAGCACGGAACCCTTGAGGAAATACCACTCCGCGTTCCGGTTCTCCACCGGCACGCCGTTGAGGATCTGCTCGGCGTCGGCGATGCGCCCCGAAGCGATGTAGCTGCGCACGTCGCTGAAGCTCGAGCCGCCGCCCGAACCGGAAGCGCCGGAATAGCCCGCATAGGTGTACCCGCCCGCGTTCTGGCGGCCGCGCCGCTGCGCGACGATGGTATCGTACGCCTCGTTGATCTCCTTCATTTTTTCGTCGGCGAGGTCTTTGAGCGGGCTGTCTGCGTACTGGTCGGGATGATACTTCTTCGCCAGCGCGCGGTACGCGTCCTTGACTTCCTCGTCGGAGGCCGTGCTGGAAACGCCCAGCACCTTATACGGATCTGCCATTCCTTTTCTCCTTTACGTGCAAAAACAGGATCTCCCTCTGGATCTCCGGGAGCCCCAGCTTTAAGATGTTCTCGAGGATCCCGGTGAACTGCCCGCCGGGAAGCAGCGACACGGCGGACCCCATCCGCGCGAGCGTGCCGTTCAGCACCGCATTGCACTCCGCCTCCGCCGCCTTGCGGACGTCCTCCGGCAGCGCCTGTCCCCGGTATTTCGCGAGACCGAGCCTTTCTGCAAACGGATTGAACCGCCCCTGCTCCACATCCTTCGCGAGGTCGTCGGATGCATCCATCAGGTAGACCCACCGCCCGAGAAAATACCCGAGCTGGCCGAGCACGCGCCGCTCTCCGCCGTCGGTCGAAAGGTCGGTGAAAAGCGTTTCCAAAAGCTCCGCCGTCGGTGCGGCGCACCGGTCCACAGAGACAGTCTCCGCCGTTTCCGCCGCGCGCTGGTCCTCCGTCATCTTCCGGACGGCTTCGGCCATCTCGGGGAAATCCCGGCTGGCCTTCTTCATCGCGCCCTTCGTCAGGCCATGCAGAAACCGCGCGTCGATCCGTTTCAGGAGGCCCTCGTCCTCCATGTTGTCCCGGAGCTTATAGACCGTCATGATGACGCAGAGCGCGGCCGCCTTCCGATAACATTCGGCGGCGCTCCCGTCCCCTTCGGCAGGACAGAGATAGGTACATTTTTTTAAGGGGTTACAGGTGCAGCATTTCTTCTCTGCACACAGCCGCGCGGAACGGATCTGCATCGCGAGGATCGCGTAGAACGTGCAGTCATAGCTCAGTGCGAACCGCGAAAACCTACCGTAATGCTTCCCAAGTGCATCACAAAGCCCGCAATATACAGCCTTGTACGCCTCGTACTCCTTGACGAGCATTTCGCCCCGAAACGGGCGGACATAGCCAAACATCGCACGAAACGCCCCTTCCTACCGTTTATTATACTCGATTTGCCCCCGCAGGTCTTGAACAATATGTAAAAGTTGCGCCTTTTTTCTGCGGCGATCCGCACAAAACCAAAACCACCGTCGAAGCCGTTGGCTGCGTGTAAGCCCTGAAACGGCCCGTCGCCGGCACGCATCTAAATATGCATGGAATGGTTTACTGCTTGCACCGCTCGCCCGCCGTCCTGAAAAGGCAATTTCCTTTCCGTTGTGGGTTTTTCGTAATGGCGCACCGCGCAACCTTGCTTTCTCGCTTTGCTCGAGGCTTGCACCTAAAGCTTTTTCTATACGCAGCCGCATAGCCGGTGGTTGCTTTGCCCGCTAAAGCCGACAGTCAGGACCACCGGGGAAGCCGTTGGCTGCGTGTAAGCCCTGAAACGGCCCGTCGCCGGCACGCATCTAAATATGCATGGAATAGTTTACTGCTTGCACCGCTCGCCCGCCGTCCTGAAAAGGCAATTTCCTTTCCTGTTGTAGGTTTTTCAGAATGGCGCACCACGCAAGTTCCTTTTCTCGCTTCTCTCGATGCTTGCAGCTAAAGCTTTTCTGTACGCAGCCGCATAGCCACTGGATATTTTCCCGCTAAAACCGACAAATCAAAAAGCGGCGCGTTTCCCTTGTCGGGGACGCGCCGCCTTCGATCATGCTTTTTTCCGTTTCGATTTTGCGGACTTTGCCGCTCCGCTCCCCGCAGCCCGCGCCGCGTCGCGTTCGAGGATCGTCTTGAGAAACGCCCCCGTGTACGAGGTTGGATGCTGCGCGAGCTCCTCCGGGGTGCCCGTCGCGACGACCTCGCCGCCCTTGTCGCCGCCCTCCGGGCCGAGGTCGATGATATAATCCGCCGTCTTGATGAGGTCGAGGTTGTGCTCGATGACG
>CANQIG010000012.1 GCA_947623765.1 uncultured Clostridia bacterium
TCCGCTTTCAGGTCCTCCGCGCATGGCTGTTTTGCAAAAGAGACGTCCACGGCGACCGCCTCGGTCGGCTCCAGCGCATACGTGCGGATCATCGCGCCCTGCCCGCCGACTTCCTCGCGCGTGGAACAGACCATCATCAGACAGGCATCTTCGGGCAGGCCCTGCTCTTTCACAAGCTCCGCCGCGCGGATCACGCAGGCGCATCCCGCACGGTCGTCGAGCGCCGTGCCCATGACGCGGTTCCCGAGCAGCTTTTTCAGACCCCTCGCGAGCACCGCGCGGTCCCCCACGGAGACGACTTTTTCCGCCTCTTCCTTGGAGAGCCCCAGGTCGATCACCTGCTCCTTCACCGGTTTGATCTTTTCCCCGTTTTCATTCGCGTGCTCCGGCAGCATCGCGACGACCCCATGCAGTTCGGTCTTGCCGTACACCGTGACAGGACTGCCCGGCATGGTCCGGCAGTCGACGCCGCCGACGCTCACGACGTGCAGGAAGCCCTTCTCGTCGATCTGCGTGACCGCAAGACCGATCTGGTCGACGTGCGCGTCGAAGAGAAGGCGGCGCTTTGCGTTTCGGTCCCCGAGAAATCCCGTCACGCCGCCGAGCGGAGAAACCTCGACTGCGTCGCAAAAGGAAAGCGCTTCCTTTGCCGCCTGAAGCGCTCTCTCTTCGTCTCCGGAGGTCCCGGGCGCGCCGCACAGCAGAAAAGTCAGCCGTTCGATGTTTTCAAACATACGTGTATCGCCTTTCATAGTTCTGTAAACAGCCAAAACCCCGCCTTCCGGCGAGCGGAAGCTCACCCAAAGCGGGGCACTTCGTCCGAAAACGAATCAGTGTGTGAAGTACATAATGACGTTGATCGCGATAACGAGCACAAAGAACCCGATCGCAATAAACTTTGTCCAGCGCGCCAGGAACGCGTCAATGGAACGCGCCTTATTCTTCGAGAGGAACGTATCCGCGCCGCCCGTGATCGCGCCAAGATTCTGCTGATGGCCTTCCTGCAAGAGCACCACGACGACGATCGCGATGGAGAACAAAAGCAGAATAACGCCGAAGATGATCTCAACTGCACCCATGTCGAAAACCTCCTTTGAAAGGAATTCACAGCACATTAATCATAACACAAAACGCGCCGTTTTGCAACAACAAATTTATCTTTTTGGCGGAATAATCCGCAAAAAGCAGCCCATACTACCACTACGGCAAACACAGTCGTGCGTTTGCACGTTTTGGGTCGGATCGTTTTTCGAGGCGCGGGCGTCCAATCGGGTGTCCGTTCCACCGCACCCAAGACGGACTGTATGTTGCCCGCCCTTCGACAGGACATACCTCCGCTCTCCGGCACTTCATTCAGAAAGCCAATCGCGGACAGACGTTTTGCCGGAGGGCTGATTTTTTGTCTTCAAACCCTCTCCCGATCAGATCGTCGGCATCACGCGCCCGCCGGAGACGGAGAGAAACGCCCCCGTGATGTAATCGGAGAGCGGGCTCGCGAAGAAGAGGACCGCGTCGGCGATATCTGCGTCCGTGCCGCGGCGGCCGAGCGGAACGCTCTCCGTATACGGGCCGGTGAGCACCGGGCCCGCCTCCCGCTGGCGCTCCGTGATCATCCATCCCGGCGCGATCTGGTTGACCGTGATCCCGAAACGTCCGACCTCTTTCGCGAAAGAACGGCATAGCCCGTCGAGCCCGCGTTTTGCGGCGGAATACGCCGCGGCGCCCGGATCGCAGCGCATGGCGCATTCTGTATTGATGACGATGAACTTCCCGGCCCGCCGTTCGATCATCGCCGGCGCAAAGACCTTGAACATATAGACGCTCTGCATCACCGTGGAATCGAACTGGCTTTGGAAGTCCGCGTCGTCCTGCTCGAGAACGTTCTTCCACTCATACTGGATCACCGCGTTGTTCACGACGATGTCGGGATCCCCGAACTCGTGTGCCGCGTCCCGCATCTGAAAGACGCTCTCCCGGTCCGTCACGTCTGCCTGCAGCGCCATCGCGCGGACGCCCTTTGCGGTCAACTCTTCGACGAGCGACGCGGCCTTTTCCCGGTTCTGAAAGTAGTGGAGCAGAATATCCGCCCCGGCATCGGCCAGACGGTGCGCGATCACGCGTCCGAGCTGCCCGGACGCGCCGGTGATGAGCACGGTTTTTCCGTGCAGGTCGATCGTCAGCATTCTTTCCTCCTACAGCGAAAGCTGTGCCGTTCCCTCCTCGCCGTTCGGCAGCGCGCCGAGGGCGGGGATCTTCTTTTTGTAGCGCGCCGGGTTCTGCAGCTCGCCCTCACGGAAGATGTGCGCGTCCACGATGCGCTGTCCCTTTTTCAGGTTCATCGCCGCGACGCCCTGCGTGTCCTTCGTTGTTTTCGGGAGGATCAACCCGGTGTTGAAGAGGAGCATCCGCCCGCTGGAAGCCGTGAGCAGGACGTCCGCGTCCTCCGGAAGCTGGAGCGCAGCCACAAGCGGGGATCTGTCGGAATACGCCTTGATAAGCTTTTTGCGGTTCGTTTTCGTCCGGTAAGCAGCGAGGTCGACCTTCGCCGCCTTGCCGTTTTCAAACACGAACAGGACGAACCCGTTGTAATCCGAAGTGACGCACATTGCTGCGGCGTTCTCGCCTTCGTCCATCTGGACCTTCGCGGGAATGTAATCTCCCATGACGCTCGCCTTTGTGTCCGGGAAATCCGCGGCTTTTGCCTTATAGACCTGCGCCTTGTCGGAGAAGAACAGCAACTCGGCGCCGTTCGCCGCCTCCTGCTCCCGGACGATCTCGTCCCCCTCTTTCAGCTTCTGCTCGCCGCCCATGCGCAAAGACAGCGGCGTGATCTTTTTGAAGTACCCCTCCCGCGTAAAGAACAGGTTGACAGGATAATCCGGCACGCTCTCCTCCGGCTCCGATTCCTCGATCTCGTCGGCGAAGAGCAGGAGCGTGCGCCGCGGTTGTCCGTATTTCTTCGCGATCTCCGTGAGCTCGTCTATGATGATCCGCTCGATCCGCTTTTTGGATGCGAGGATCTCCTCGAGTTCCCGGATCTCCTTTTCGAGCGACTCCACCTCTTCGATGCGCTTGAGGATGAATTCCCGGTTCAGATGCCGCAGACGGATCTCCGCGACGTATTCCGCCTGCGTTTCGTCGATCCCGAATCCGATCATCAGGTTCGGCACGACGTCGTTCTCCTCTTCGGTCTCCCGCACGATCCGAATGGCCTTGTCGATGTCCAGCAGGATCGCTTTCAATCCGTAGAGCAGATGGAGCTTTTCCTTCTTTTTGGAGAGATCGAAATATGTCCTGCGCCGGACACATTCCACACGGAACGCGGTCCACTCCTCCAACAGCTCCCGGATGCCGAGAACACGCGGCACGCCTGCGATCAGAATGTTGAAGTTGCAGGAGAACACGTCCTCGAGCGTCGTCAGCTTATAGAGCCGCTGCATGAGCCGGTCCGGGTCGACGCCGCGCTTGAGGTCGATCGTGATCTTGAGCCCGTCGAGGCCCGTCTCGTCTCGGATGTCCGTGATCTCCTTGATCTTTCCCTGCTTAACGAGGTCGATCACCTTCTCGACAATCACTTCAATGGTGGTCGTCGGCGGGATCTGACGAATGTCAATGCAGTTCTCCGCTTTGTCGTAGGTCCAGCGGCAGCGGACCCGAAGGCTCCCCCGCCCGGTCTGATAGATCTGCCGCATCGCCTCCGCGTCGTATACGATCTGACCGCCGCCGGGAAAATCCGGCGCCTGCAGTGTAGAAAAAATGTCATGCTTCGGGTCGCGGATCAGCGCGGCGGTCGTCTCGCAGACCTCCGCCAGATTGAACGGGCAGACCGAAGACGCCATGCCGACCGCGATGCCCGTGTTCGCGTTCACCAAGACCGAGGGGAACGCGGCGGGCAGAAGGCTCGGCTCCTTCATCGTGTTGTCGTAGTTGTCGACGAAATCCACGGTATCTTTGTCGATATCCCGGAACAGCTCCCGGCAGATATCGTCGAGCCGCGCCTCCGTATACCGGGCGGCTGCCCACGCCATATCCCGGGAATAAAACTTTCCGAAATTCCCCTTGGAGTCCACATACGGATGCAGAAGCGCCTCGTATCCTCTCGAAAGGCGTACCATCGCGTCGTAGATCGCGGCGTCGCCGTGCGGGTTGAGCTTCATCGTCTGCCCGACGATATTCGCACTCTTTGTCCGGGCGGAACCGAGCAGGTTCATCTTATACATCGTGTAAAGGATCTTCCGCTGGGAGGGCTTGAACCCGTCGATCTCCGGGATCGCGCGGGAAAGAATGACGCTCATCGCATAGGGCATGAAATTCTGCCGCAGCGTATCATGAATCTCCTGCGACACGATCTCGCCCGCACCTGCGATAAATCCCTGCATTCTAGGCGCGGCGCCGGAGCCGTTCGACTTCGGCTGCTGCTTTTTTCTTGGCATTTCCTTCTTTCCTCTCTTTCTGCGGATCAGGAGACGTCAAGGTCGTCCAGATATTCGCTGCCATGCTCCGCGATGTAGTCCTTGCGGCCGTTCAAATTGTCGCCGAGCAGGACGTCGAACATCTCCTCCGCGAGCGCGGCGTCTCCGGGACGCACGGAGATGAGCCGACGCGTCTTCGGGTTCATGGTCGTGAGGTTCAGCATCTCCGGGTCGTTCTCGCCGAGGCCCTTGGACCGCTGGATCGTGTAGCGCTGGCCCTCAAGAGAAGCGAGAAACTGCTCCTTCTCGCGCTCGTTGTACGCAAAATACGTTTTGTCCTTGGAGGTGATCTCATACAGCGGGGATTCCGCGATGAAGACCTTATTCTGCTCGATCAGCTCCGGCGTCAGCCGGTAAAGCATCGTGAGGAGCATCGTGCGGATGTGGTACCCGTCGACGTCCGCATCGGTGCAGAGAATGATCTTGCTCCAGCGCAGCGCGTCGATGTCAAACTCCCCGATGCTCTTGTTCGCGCGGGATTTCACCTGCACGCCGCAGCCGAGCACCTTGATGAGATCCGTGATGATCTCGCTTTTGAAGATCTTGTCGTAATCGGCCTTGAGGCAGTTCAGGATCTTGCCGCGGATCGGCATCAGCGCCTGAAAATCGGGGTCCCGCGCCTGCTTCACCGCGCCGAGCGCGGAGTCGCCCTCGACGATGAAGATCTCGCGTTCGCTGACATTTTTGCTGCGGCAGTCCACAAACTTCGCGACCTTGCCGGTGATATCCATTTTCGCGGTAAGCTTGCCCTTGAGGTTGAGCCGCGTCTTCTCGGCATCCTCCCGAGAGCGCTTATTGATGAGCACCTGCGCGCCGATCCGCTCTGCCTCGAGCGGATTTTCCAGAAAATAGACCTCCAAGTTGTGGCGCAGCATCTCCACCATGGCGTCCTGGATCCCCTTGTTGTTGATGGCCTTCTTCGTCTGATTCTCATAGGAGGTCATGGTGGAAAACGAGGAGATCACAAGGACAAGGCAGTCCTCCACATCCTGGAACTTGATCTTGCTCTCGCTCTTGTTGTATTTGCCGTTCTGCTTCAGATACGCGTCGATCTGATAGACAAAAGCGTTCTGCACCGCCTTGTCCGGCGCGCCGCCGTGTTCCAGCCAGCTCGAATTGTGGTAGTACTCGGTGAGATGGAGCTGATTGGAAAAGGCGAAGGAAACGTTGATCTTCACGCTGTACAGCGGCAGGTCGGCGCGGTCCCGCACCTTCTTTTCGCTCTGCCAGCTCTGGATGGAGGTCAGCCCGTTCTCCCCAAGCAGTTCCCGGACATGGTCCTCGATGCCGTTTTCATAGCAAAACACGGTCTCCTCGAATTTCTTCGGAGCGACCTCGTTTTTGAAAACAAAACGCACGCCTGCGTTGACGATGGCTTGTCTTCGGATGGTATCCAAGTAGTATTCCGCAGGCACGTCGATCTCCGTAAAAACCTGGAGATCGGGCTTCCAGCGGATGACCGAACCTGTCCCTTTCCCCTTATACGGCTCCTTCTGCAGGCCGCCGACATTCTCGCCGCGCTCAAAATGCAGCGTATACCGGAAGCCGTCGTAGCGGATATCCGCGTCCATATACTCGGAGGCGTACTGCGTCGCGCAGAGACCGAGGCCGTTCAATCCGAGGGAAAAGTCATAATTGCCGCCGTCGTTGTTCTCGTATTTACCTCCTGCGTACATCTCACAGAAGACCAATTCCCAGTTGTAACGCTCCTCACGCTTGTTGAAATCCACGGGGATGCCGCGGCCGTGGTCCTCGACCTCCACTGATCGGTCGAGGAACCGCGTCACGGTGATCTCCTTGCCGAAACCCTGTCGCGCCTCGTCGATGGCGTTCGACAGGATCTCGAAGATCGCGTGCTCGCAGCCGTCCAGCCCGTCCGAGCCGAAGATGACTGCGGGCCGCAGCCGGACCCGGTCCGCGCCCTTCAGACTTGTGATACTTTCGTCGCCGTACGTTTTCTTTTTAGCCATTGCGTACTCCTGTAATCTGCATATAAACAAGCGGAAAGGGAATGCAGCGCATTCCCTGATCGCCGAATATTGCGTTTTTTACTCCGCGGGGGCCTCCTCGCCGGTCAGTACCGGAGACGGAGCCGCTCCTGCGGCGGCTGGAAGCAGGCGGCCTTCCACGACGTCGATGAACTCCTCCGCGTCGAGCTTCTCCCGCTCGAACAGTACACCGGCGAGCCGGTGCAGGAGCTCCATATGATCCTGGAGAATCTTCTCGGTCTTCTCGTAGGCCTCGTTCATCAGGCGCTTGATCTCCTCGTCGATCTCGCCTGCAGTCTCCTCGGAGTAGTTGCTGACATGGCCCATTTCCTTGCCGAGGAACGGATTGCTCGTGTCCGTCCCGTAGGTGATCGGCCCGAGCCGGTCGCTCATACCGAACTTGGTGACCATCGAGCGCACGATCTTTGTCGCACGTTCGATGTCGTTCGACGCGCCGGTTGAAATATCGCCGAGGACCAGCGCTTCCGCGACACGACCGCCGAGAAGCACGACGAGCTCTTCCTTCATCTCACTGCGGCTCTGGTAAGATTTATCTTCCGTCGGGAGATGCATCGTATAGCCGCCCGCCATGCCGCGCGGAATGATGGAGATCTGATGGACCGGGTCCTGCGTGGGGCAGTAATGCGTCGCAATGGCGTGCCCCGCCTCATGGTAAGCGGTGAGCTTCTTTTCCTTCTCGCTCATCACGCGGCTCTTCTTTTCCGTTCCGACGACCACCTTGATGGTCGCTTCCTCGATCTCCTCCATGGTGATCGCGCGGTGATCCTTGCGCGCGGCGAGCAGCGCCGCCTCATTGAGGAGGTTTTCGAGATCCGCGCCGGTGAACCCGGCGGTGGACTTCGCAATGGTGGAGAGTTCGACATCCGGCGCGAGCGGCTTGCCCCTCGCGTGTACACGAAGGATCTCCTCCCTGCCGCGAATGTCCGGATACCCGACGGTGACCTGCCGGTCAAAGCGGCCGGGACGCATCAGTGCGGGATCGAGGATATCCGGGCGGTTCGTCGCCGCGATCATGATCACGCCTTCGTTCGCGCCGAAGCCGTCCATCTCGACAAGCAGCTGGTTGAGCGTCTGCTCGCGTTCGTCATGCCCGCCGCCGAGGCCCGCGCCGCGCTGGCGGCCAACCGCATCGATCTCGTCGATAAAGATGATGCACGGATGATTTTTCTTGGCCTTTTCAAAGAGGTCGCGCACACGGGATGCACCGACGCCGACGAACATCTCCACAAAGTCCGAACCGGAAATGGAGAAGAACGGGACGCCCGCTTCTCCCGCGACCGCGCGGGCAAGAAGCGTCTTGCCGGTTCCCGGAGGCCCGACGAGCAGAACGCCCTTCGGGATGCGCGCGCCGAGCTCGTTGTACTTGCCCGGCCGTTTCAGGAACTCCACGATCTCCCGGAGTTCTTCCTTTTCCTCGTCCGCACCGGCGACGTCCGCAAACGTCGTGCGGCGCTTTTCGTCGCTGATCTGCTTGACCTTGGCTTTCCCGAAATTCATCTGACCGCCGGTGCCGGAGCCGCCCATGCGCTTGAGCATGAAGACCCAGAACACGACGAGCAGGCCGATCATCAGGAGCGTCGGCAGCAGGCTGACAAGCCAGCTCGTCTCCGCCGGGCGCAGGACATCTTGCACCATCTTGGTCGTGTGCGATTCGTTATACGCCTCGATGTCGTCCGTGACGTTGTTGTAAAACAGATTCACATTTGGGACCGTGTACCGAACGACGGTCTCGTGCCCCGAATCGTCCGTGACACGCATCTCCATCGCGCCCGTGCCGAGATCCAGACGGTACGACGAGACTTCCTGCTCCTCGAAGTAGGAAAGCACATCGGAGTACCGCAGACTGGGCGTCTGCTCCGCGCCCTGGCTGAACACGAAGAAGAGCACGAAAAAGAGCACGATCGGGATCCCCAGATATATGGCGAGGTTGCGTATGATTTTCTTATTGTTGTTCAAGTTCCGACCTCCCGGAAATTTATTTGATACCGGCCGGCGCCAAACGTCCCTCAGGCGCCGTAAACCTCCGGCTTCAGGATGCCCACATAAGGCAGATTCCTGTATTTTTCATCGTAATCGAGCCCGTATCCCACGATAAACGCATCCGGGATCTCACAGCCCTTGTATTTCGCATAAACATCCACTTCTCGCCGCTCGGGCTTGTCGAACAGCGTACAGATCTCAACGCTCGCAGGGTTCCGGCTTCTCAGCAGGTCGATCAGATACCGGAGCGTCTTCCCGCTGTCGAGAATGTCCTCGACGATCACGATGTCGTATCCCTCAAGATTGATGTCGAGATCCTTGATGATCTTGACGACGCCGGAGGTTTTTGTCCCGGACCCGTAGCTGGACACCGACATGAAGTCGATCCTCGCGGGGATGCGGATCGCCCGCATCAGGTCCGCCATAAACGCGACCGATCCTTTCAGCACGCTGACGAGCAGCAGGTTCTTGTCGGCGTAGTCCCGCGTGATCTCTTCCCCCACGCGCTCCACCATTTCCTGGATCTGCTCCTCGCTGTACAGAACCTCCTGAATGTCTTTTTCCATCGTATTCTTCAAAGATAGCCCTCCTCACTCCGACGGGTCCGCCTTTGCAGGGAGGATCTCCATCGAGTACATCCATTCCGTCTTCTCGGTCACGGCGAACCCCTCCGCCGGGCCGATGCCTTCCACCCAAACGATCTCCCCCTCCGCCTCCACGAGGATCACGCTGTCCCGCACCGCAGCGGGAATGTGCCGTTCACTCATGAGACGGCGAAGGGACTTTCGGATCCCGCGTCCCACAGGGGAAAACCGATCTCCCGCCTTTCGCGTACGAAGAACGGGAACACAGGATATTGTATCACAATCGAAAGCATTGTCCAAAAACAAACTATGAACTTTTTGCGTTTTTTTGAAAAAATTTTTCTTTTCCCTAAGAACAAGAACGGTTCTGCCGTCCGGCAAGGATATTTCGCCCTCCAAAAGCGGGCAAGACACCGGGATAGAGTCACTTGGACTCACCGTAAGCGTCCCCTGACCAGCCTCGAACCGCACCAAACCGGAAAACGTCGCGCCGCCGCCCTCCCGGACGCAGCGCTCCGCCTCGAGCGTCTCGCGAAAGTCCAGCGCCTTATACGGCGCCGCCAAGGACCGAAGCGCCTCGCGCAGCACCGCGCTGTGCGCGTTCCGCAGGACCGGAAGCGACCAGCCCCATCGATCCTTCGCTTCCCGAAGCAGTGTATCCGCAGAACACCGGAGAAATTCCCGCTCCGCGTTCTCCGCTTCGGAAAAGCGGGAGACCGCGGAAACGAACCGCGGGTTCATCTCTTTCAGCAACGGAACGATCTCCCCACGGATCCGGTTGCGCAGCGTGTAAGCAGGGTCCGCGTTCGTGGAATCCGTGATATAAGGAAGTCCAAAGACTTCACAGAGAAATTCCACCTCTTCGCGCGTCACATAGAGCAGAGGACGGAACACATTCCCACGCTGCGGCGGGATCCCCGCGATCCCCTGCGGTCCGGAACCGCGCAGCAGGTGCATCAAAACGGTCTCCGCGTTGTCGTCCGCGTTGTGCGCGGTCACGATCACCCCCGCGTCCCCGCCGAGCGCTTCCCGAAAGCAGTCGTAGCGCACGCGCCGCGCGCACGCCTCAAGACCCTCCCCGCTCTCTTTGGAGAGCGACGGGACGTCCCGCCGAAAGCACCGGAATGGGACGCCGCGCGCCGCGCAGAACGCCTCCGCGAAGGACGCGTCCCGGTCCGCTTCCTCGCCCCGGATCCCGTGGTGGACATGGACGGCGAGGAGCCGCGACGTTCCGAAACGGCGGCAAAGCAAATCGGTCAGAAGGACGGAATCCGCGCCGCCGGAAAGCCCGACGACGATTCTCCCCTCCTCCGGGAAATCAAACCGCACCCGGCTGAGGATCTCCTCAGGTCTCACGCCGCACGACCTCCTGCGAAGTAAACCGCATGAACTCGCCCTGCCAGTGGAGCGGGACGGTGCGCAGGTCTCCGTGGCGGTTCTTTGCGACGATGACCTCGCCGCTGTTCCGGTCTACCTCCTCCGGATTCTCGGCTTCATTCGCGTAATACGCCTCGCGGTAGAGGAAAAGCACGATGTCCGCGTCCTGCTCGATGGAACCGGAGTCCCTCAGATCGGAGAGCACCGGGCGGTGATCCTGCCGCTTCTCGCTCGCGCGCGCGAGCTGCGCCAATGTCAGCACGGGGATGTTGAGTTCCTTCGCCATGATCTTGAGGTTCCGGGTGATCTCGGAGATCTCCTGCACGCGGTTGTCGATGCGCTTTGCGCTGCTCATCAGCTGCAAATAGTCGATCACGACGAGGTCCACGTCCCGAAGGCGGCGCAGCTTTGCCTTGATCTCCGGGACCGTCACGCCCGGCGTATCGTCAAAATAGAGCTCGGCCTTCGAGAGGATGTCGCCCGCCTCCACGAGCCGCGTCCATTCGTTTTCGGAGAGCTCCCCAGTCCGGAGCTTTGTGCCGCCCACCAGCGCTTCCGTGGATAGGATGCGGGAGGCAAGCTGCTCCTTCGACATTTCCAGGGAGAAGAACGCGACGCGTCTGCCCTTCGTCACGGCGACATGACGCGCAATGTTCAGCGCAAAGCTCGTCTTGCCGACGCCGGGACGTGCGCCGAGGATGATGAGATCGGAGCGGTTCAGCCCGGTGATGGTGTTGTCCAGCTCGCGGATGCCGGTCGGGATGCCCCGGTACAGGTCGCGATCCGGGGAATTCAGCTTGTCGAGCCGGTCGAAGGTGTCGAGCAGGATTTCGTTGAGGCGCTGCAGCCCCATCACATCCTTGCCGCGCCGAATATCAAAAATGCGCTGCTCTGCGGAATCCAGCAGGAAGGACGTCTCCGTCGTGCCCTCGGAGGCTTCGTCCAGGATCGACCGCGCGGCCTGCATCAGCATCCGCACATCGTATTTGTCACGGACGATGTCGCAGTACGCCTCGATATTGGATATCCTCGGCACGGTCTGCGCGAGCTGCATCAGGTAGACTTTCCCGGAAGTCTCCTCAAAACTCGGCTCCTCCTGCAGCCGGCCGAGCAGCGTGACGAGATCCACGGGCTTTCCCGCCGTAAACATCTCCAGCATCGTCCCGTAGATCAAACGGTTGTTGACCTGATAGAAATAGTCCGCGCGCGGCAGCTGCTCCGCGACCGTCGCAAGGCACGCGGGCTCGAGCAGAATAGCCCCAAGCACAGACTGTTCCGCTTCCGCGCTGAAGGGGAGCACCATCCCCGGCATCGCTTCGGTATTCAGTTCCAAACGGCTCACATCGGACAATGTGTTCCCTTCTCTCTTTGCGGATCTCGAAATCTTCCCTTACGCCTCCGAGACCGTCACATACAACTTCGCGGAGATCCCGCCGTAGAGCTTGATCTCAAACGGAAACGTCCCGAAGGACTTGATATCGTTTTCCAGCACGACCTTCCGTTTGTCGATGTCGATGCCGTACTGGGTCTTGATCTCCTGCGCCAGCTCTTTCGCGGTGACGGAGCCGAACAGCTTTCCGCCCTGTCCCGCCTTCGCGCGGATCAAAACGGTCTTCCCCGAGAGCGCATCGGCGGCGCGGTTCGCCTCCTCCGTCTCGGTCTGCACCTTATAGGCCTTCGCAGCCTCGGCGTTCTTCAGCTCCACCATCGCCTGCGCGTTGGCTTCCTTTGCGAGCTTGCGCGGCAGAAGGAAGTTCCGTGCGTATCCGTCGGCGGCGTTGATGAGCTCGCCTTTTTTTCCGACGCCCTTGACGTCGGTCAGCAGTACAACTTTCATTGATAAAACTCCTTTCGGGATCAAGGCGGCGCTACTCTTCGGGGTGCGTCGCCTGTGAGAGCAGATTGTCCAGCACGCGGATCAGCGAACGGCGGACGTCGGACGGGGTGCTGTTCTTGATTTGTGCGCCAGCCATGTTCAGATGTCCGCCGCCCGCAAACTCCTCCATCAGGATCTGGACGTTGACGTCTCCGAGGCTGCGCGCGGAGATATTGACTTCGCTGCCGGTGCGGAAGATCACAAATGACGCCCGCACCCCTTGGATGGAGAGCAGTTCGTCTGCCGCCTGCGCCGCAGCGATGCGGATATTCGGGAACTCCCAGTTCGAGGAGACGATCGCGCATCCCTTGTATACCTCCGCTCCGGCGACAAGCTGCGAGCGCTCCTTGTACGTGTCGAGGGAATCTGCAAACAGCTTTTTCACCTCGACGGAATCCGCGCCGCGCCGCTTCAGGAAAGCGGACGCCTCAAACGTGCGAACGCCGGTCTTGAGGACAAAGTTTTTCGTGTCCAGCATGATGCCGGCGAGAAGCGCAGACGCCTCGCGTTTGTTCAGACATTCGGGGTGGATATAGGGGATCAGCTCGCTCACCATTTCGGAGGCGGAGCTGGCGTACGGCTCGTGATAGAAGATGATCGCGTTGCGGATATAGGAGACGACCATCCGGTGATGGTCCACGACGACGACGCGCGGGATGGCCCGCAGCACCTCGCCGCTCTCCACGATGTTCGCGGCGTGCGTATCGACGACGATCAGGAGCGAGCGCTCGGTCTTTCGGTTCATCGCTTCCTGCGGCGTGATGCACATATCCTCGTACTCGGGCAGATGATCGAACGTGTTGAGCAGAGGGACCGCGAGCGAACGGCTCCGATCGACCACGACGTTCGCCGGGCAGCCGAGTCCCTTCGTCACGGCCGCCCACATCCCGATCGCAGCGCCGACGCTGTCAAAGTCGGAATTCGTGTGGCCCATGATAAAGACACGGTCGCTCGATTTGATATGATCCGAAAGCGTCGCCGCGATCACGCGCGTGCGCACCGTGTCGCGCTTTTCCACGCCCTTGGACAGTCCACCGAAGAACTCGTATGTACCGTCCTGCCGGCGCACCGCGACCTGGTCGCCGCCGCGCCCGAGCGCCATGTCGAGCGCCTGGCGGGCATGACGTTCGCTTTCCGCCGCGGTCAGGGACCCGCGGCCGATGCCCACGGAGATCGTCGCCGCCATATTGTTCTCGCCCTTGATCTCCCGCACGCGGTCCAGCACATTGAACCGCTTCGCTTTCGCAGCCTCGATGTGCTGATCGTCCGTGACGAGCAGATAGCGGCCGTTCGTCATGCGGCGCAGAAAGCCCTCCATGTCCTCCACCGCCCACTTGCGCAGCACCGCCTCGACCTCCGAGGTGATGCGGGAATCCTCGCCGCCGGTGGAGTCGCGCGCCATTTCCTCCCGGTTGTCAAAGGAGATGACCGCGACGACGGTATGCTTCTCGCGGTGTTCCCGCTGGATCTGCTTGTAGTAGGTGTCGTCGACAAAATAGAGGACGCTCCCCTTTTCCGTGCGCAGCCCGTAGGCGGTAAATTCCTTCTCGCCGCGGGAGATCGCCGTTCCGTCCTCGGAGAGGATCTGCCGCAGCGTCTTCGGGTAGATATATGCGGAGATGTTGTCCCCCATCGCGCCGGAATCGTCGGTGAACAGTGAGCGGAAAGGATCGTTCGTCCAAACAATGTCCCCTTCATCGCCGAGGATCGCGACGGGCAGGACAAAGTTGTCCAGATCTCCCTGCGTCTCCGCCGTGAGGACCTTTCGTGCTGCACGGAGCGCCGTATAGATGTGCGCACGGTAATAGAGATCCGTGAGGAGGACGGCGGCGCACGCAAGGATCGCGAGCGTCAGCTCGATCATTCCGGCGACGGCGTTCTGCGTCCACGCAAACACCGCCATGGCGAGCATGACGGCGGCCATGCCGTAAAAAATCGGCGAGGTCGACCAGATCCTTCTTTTTCTCAATGGGACCGCCCTCCTTTCCGCAGTAAAATCTAAGGGATCACACTTCCATGATGATCGGCAGGATCATCGGGCTGCGCTTCGTCTTATTGTAGAGCAGACGGGAAAGATTATCCCGGATGCGCGTCTTGATCGCGCCCCAATCCCGCACGCCTTCTCCGACGCACTGCTGCACGGTCTTCGCGACCGTCTGCCGCGCCTCTTCCATCAGCTCCTCGGATTCACGCACGTACACGAACCCCCGGGAAACGATATCCGGACCGGAGACCAGTCTGCCGGTCGAAGCTTCGATGGTGCAGACCGCGACGATCAGACCGTCTTCGGAAAGATGCTTACGGTCGCGCAGGACGATGCTTCCAACGTCGCCGACGCCGAGCCCGTCTACCATCACATAGCCTGCGGGCACGTCAGGCAGCTGGCGAAGGCTCTCCTCGCTCACTTCCACGGCGCTTCCAATATCGCCGATGAAGATGTTCTCCTTCGGCATCCCCATGCTGATGGCAAGGCCCGCGTGCTTGCGCAGATGCTTCTGCTCCCCGTGCACGGGGATAAAGTACTTCGGCTTCGTCAGCGCCTGGATCATTTTCAGCTCCTCCTGGCACGCATGGCCGGAGACATGGACCTCATACATGGACTCATACACCACGTCGCAGCCGCGCTTCAGGAGCTCGTCGACCACGGTGCCGACCATCTTTTCGTTCCCCGGGATCGGCCGCGCGGAGATGATGATCATGTCGTCCTCGCCGACGACCACCTGCCGGTGATCGGCAAACGCCATGCGCGTCAGCGCGGACATCGGCTCGCCCTGACTGCCCGTGGTGATGAGCACGATGTCCTCATACGCGTACTTCGACACATCGTTGATGTCGATGAGCAGGCCGTCCGGCACGGAGAGATACCCGAGGTCGCTGGCAATGGACATGACGTTCACCATGCTGCGGCCCGAGAGCGCGACCTTGCGCCCGTATTTTTCCGCGCAGTCGATGATCTGCTGGACGCGGCTGATGTTGGAGGCAAAGGTCGCGATGATGATCCGCTTCCTGTGCTGTTCCGCGCGCGCAAAGAGCGACTCGAACGTCGCGTTGACCGTCTGCTCGGTCTGTGTATAGCCCGGACGCTCCGCGTTCGTGGAATCTGCGAGGAGGAGGAGCACGCCCTCCTGCCCGAGCTGCGCGAACCGCGCGAGATCGATCATCCCGCCCTGCGTCGGCGTGAAGTCGATTTTGAAATCTCCCGTGTGTACGACGGTTCCGGCGGGCGTGTGCAGCGCCAGGGCCACCGCGTCGGAGATGGAATGGTTCACATGAATCAGCTCGATGTCAAAGCATCCGAGCTGGATATGGCTCCCCGCCGAGACGACATTCAGCCTCGGACGGTTCAGATTGAATTCCGCGAGCTTGTTCTCGATGAGCCCGATGGTGAGCGCCGTCCCGAACACCGGGATGTTGAACTGCTTGAGCAGATACGGCAGCGAACCGATATGATCCTCGTGGCCGTGCGTGATCACCGCGCCGCGGATATGCTCGCGGTTCTTTTCTAAAAACCCGAAATCCGGGATCACCGCGTCGATGCCGGGCATCTCCTCATCCGGGAACGCGAGACCGCAGTCGACGATCACCATATCGTCCTGACACTCAAATACCGTAAAATTCTTTCCGATCTCATTCAGCCCACCCAAAAAATAGACGCGGATCGGCGGCTTTTCCGATCCTCCTCTGCGCTGCCTGCCCTTGGTGCGCGCGGATTTCGCGGCGGGGGCTTTCCCTTCTGCCGTGAGCCGCCGGTACGGTTCCGTGACCTCCGCAGCGCGTGAGGCGCGCTTCGTCCGGCTCTCCTTTGGCGATTCCCCGGCGGCACCGGTCCGTTTCGCCGCCTTTCCCGTCTCCGCGGATCTCGCCTGTTTGCGTTTCGCGGCACGGGGACCCGGTCCCGCCTGCGGCGTCTCCAGAGGCTCGCTGCCCCGGAGGACCTGATCCTGCCGTTTCGCGGGCGCATCGCCGAGCGATGCGGGTTTCACCAGTCTGTTCACTTTCTTTGCTGACAAATAAATAACCTTCCTTTCTGTGATCCGGCGCGCAGACGGAGCCTTTCGGCCTTCCCCGTCGCGCAGCCGGTTACGATAATACGGCAACCGCTCTTTCTCCCCAGACGCAAAAAGCCCAAGGGAATATTATCCTCTTTATTTTACGCCAAACCGGACTCAATGTCAAGCCGTCGCGTCACATCCGTCGCGCTTTCCGCCACATTCTTATTCTTGCCAGTTTTTGCCGGTCCTATGCCGGACACACTCCGGTGTGCGATCCGGAACACTTTTCGGGCGGCGGAATTTTGAATTTTTTATGAATTCTTTCGCCCACACGCGTTTCCCCCTTGAAAACTATACCTTTTCGGTGTATATTAAAGACAAGGTAAGCGTGCGATTTTGCACGCCGAAGAATTCAAGACCGAAAGGTACGGATCATAAAATGGAAATGAACGGAAAACGGATCGTTTACGCGGACAACGCCGCGACGACCGCCGTCTCCCCCAAGGTCCTGGATGCGATGCTGCCGTTCTTTAAAGAGAATTTCGGCAATCCCTCCAGCCTCTATTCGATCGGGGCGGCCGCCAAGAAACCGCTCGAGGAAGCGCGCGACCGCGTAGCGGCGTGCCTCGGCGCGGACCCCTCGGAAATCTATTTCACGAGCGGCGGAAGCGAAAGCGACAACTGGGCCATCAAAGGCGCGGCCCATCGCATGGCAAAGCAGGGCAAGACCCACATCATCACCTCGAAATTCGAGCATCACGCCGTGCTCCACACCTGCGCGGCGCTGGAAAAAGAGGGCTTTACGGTCACCTATCTGGACGTACACGAAAACGGGATCGTCGTCCCGGAGGAGCTCGAAGCCGCCATTACGGACAAGACCGCGCTCGTGACCGTCATGTACGCGAACAATGAGATCGGCACGATCCAGCCCATCCCTGAGATCGGCGCGATCTGCAAAAAGCACGGCGTCCTGTTCCACACCGACGCGGTGCAGGCGGTCGGCAACGTCCCGATCGACGTCAAGAAGGAAAACATCGATATGCTCTCCCTCTCCGGGCACAAGTTCCACGCCCCGAAGGGCGTCGGCGCGCTCTACATCCACAAGGGGATCACGCTGCCGAACCTGATCGACGGCGGCGCGCAGGAGCGGAACCGCCGCGCGGGCACGGAAAACGTCGCGGGGATCGTGGGGCTTTCCGTTGCGCTGGAAGAAGCGATCCGCACGATGGACGAGAAAAACGCGAAGCTCCGCCGGATGCAGACCAAACTCATCGACGCGATTTTGAAAATCGACCGCAGCCATCTCAACGGGGACCGCGAGAAGCGCCTTGCGGGAAACATCAGCTTCTGCTTTGAGGG
>CANQIG010000013.1 GCA_947623765.1 uncultured Clostridia bacterium
ATCGACGCGATCCACGCGGGCGTGAAGTGCTGCGACATCGACAAGGTGGCGCGCGACATCATCGAGACGCCGTACCCGAAGACCTTCGGGCACAGCCTCGGCCACGGCGTCGGCTTCCAGATCCACGAGTGGCCGCGCTTCTCCTCGGGCGATGAGACCGTCGCCGAGCCGGGCATGGTCGTGACCGTGGAGCCGGGCATCTATATCGAGGGATTCTGCGGCGTGCGCATCGAGGACATGATCGTCGTCACCGAGACCGGCGTGCGCAACCTGACCCACTCTCCGAAGGAGCTCATCCAGCTCTGAGTTTTCGCGCGTTCGCACGGGCGGTGTTTTCCTCTGTAATTTGCTCATCTTCGGCCGGGCGAACGCGCTCTTCTTTGTGCGTTCTTTGAAAAAACCGCCGTTTTGTGCTTTTTTACTTGAAAAAAGTCTACGAATGGGTTACAATGATATAGAAGATACTTTTGGAGGTTCTTTTTATGGTTAACGTCAGTGATTTCAAGAACGGCGTCACGTTCGAGATGGACGGCAACGTCGTTTCGGTCATCGAGTTTCAGCACGTGAAGCCCGGCAAGGGTTCCCCGTACGTCCGTGCCAAGCTCCGCAACGTCATCACCGGAGCGGTGACGGAGCAGAAGTTCAACCCGAACGACCGCTATCAGAACGCGTATATCGAGCGCAAGGACATGGAGTATCTCTACAACGACGGAGATCTCTATTACTTCATGGACAGCGAGACGTATGAGCAGCTGCCCATCAGCCCGAGCATTCTTTCCGACAACTTCAAGTTCGTCAAGGAGAACATGATCTGCAAGATCATCTCCTATAAGGGCAACGTTTTCGGCGTGGAGCCGCCCACCTTCGTGGAGCTGCAGGTCACGCACACCGATCCGGGCGTCAAGGGCAACACGGCGACGAACGCGACGAAGTCCGCGACGCTGGAGACCGGCGCGGAGATCCGCGTGCCGCTGTTCATCGACGAGGGCGAGATGATCCGCATCGACACGAGGACCGGGGAATACATGGAGCGCGCGTAACGCGCCCGTGTTTCAGAGACTCAAAAGGGGAGGATGCAAGATGAAAAATTCCGAACGCGCCGCCTATCTGCGCGGCCTCTTCGAGGGGATGGGACTCGACCCCGAGAAGAAGGAGACGAAGCTGTTCGCCGCGGTCATCGATCTGCTGGACGACCTGAGCGCCTCTGTGGAGGAGCTGGAGGACGGGTTCGATGAGCTGGGCGACACCGTGGACGAGCTGGACCACGATCTCGGTGACGTGGAGTCCGAGGTCTACGGCTTCGACGAGGAGGACGACGACGAGGGCTGCGGCTGCGGCGGCTGCCATCATCATCACCACCACGAGGACGAGGACTGGGACGACGAGGACGACTACGAGTTCGAGGTGACCTGCCCGAGCTGCGGCACGACCATCGAGCTGGACGACGAGGCTCTCGAGGAGGGCTCCATCCTCTGCCCGGAGTGCGGGGAGACGCTGGAGTTCGACTACGAGGACGTCCCGGAGCTGAAAGAGATCCCGGTCGAGGACGCGGAAGAGTCCGACGGGAAGGACGAAGAATGATTTGGAAAAAGAGGCCTTCGGGCCTCTTTTTTGTCGTTGTGCGCGGCGCGGGCGAGGTGCTGGCAAAATACTGCCGGGTGTGTGGGGGAGAGGAACGGCTTCACTGTTTGCGGCGGTGACGCAAGGGGGAATCTTCCCGGAGGCTCGACGCGGGGAAGGGCAGTTTCGGGGATACGAGTTGCGAAGGAGGAGCAGGCGGCGCGGGCGAGGTGCTGGCAAAACACTGCCGGGAGTATGGCGGAGAGGAAAAACTTTCTCGTTTTTGCGGCGGGGGTGCAGAAGGAATCTTCCCGGAGGCGCGGTACGCGAGGAAAGACCGTTCCGGGCGCACGGGGCGACGGAGAAACCGGTGGCGCGGTCGAGAGGCGCTTGCGAGAGAAGCAGTTGTGAGTATGGCGGAGAGGGAAAACCGGTTCTGTTCGCGGCGGCGCAAGAGGGCATGATTTCCGGGCTTGATGCGGGGCGCAAGGGAGCGATTTTAAGGTTTCGGCGGGGTCGCGGAGGATGGAAGGGCAGACGGTGACGCGCGGCGCAGAAGGAATCTTCCCTGAGGCTCGATGTGCAGGAAAGGGCGGTTCCGGGCGTGCACGGTGGGTGAAGGAGCAGGCGGTGCGGGCGAAATCGCCCGAAGGTATTGACTTTTGATCTGGCCTCTTGTATAATAGCGTATGACGTCGACAGAAGGTTGCGTTTTTCGGTTCCTCGGGGAAAGTGGGATGTTTGGTTTCGCGTTTGCCTGTTTGATCTTGCCGGAAACGCTTTTTTTGTTTGGTCATACACCTGAAACCGGGGTTCCCCGAAAAACGGGAAGAAAAGGAAAGTCTGAGGGCGCGAGCGGGAGGTCCCGAGCGCGTTCTCCGTTCGGAAAGGCCGGACCGGCGGACCGCCGCGTCCGGTCTCATTCGGAAAGAAGAGGGGTGCGCGGATGTTCAGCGCGGTGATTTTGGCGGGAGGCATCGGGGCGCGGATGCGTCAGGACCTCCCCAAGCAGTTTTTGACGGTGGGCGGCAAGCCGATGATCCTTCACACACTGGAGCGGCTGGAAAAGCTCGACGAAGTGTCGGAGGTCGTCGTGGTCTGCCACCCGCAGTA
This sequence comes from uncultured Clostridia bacterium, assembly GCA_947623765.1. Taxonomy (GTDB): domain Bacteria; phylum Bacillota; class Clostridia; order Oscillospirales; family Acutalibacteraceae; genus Hominenteromicrobium. The sequence goes on from CANQIG010000013.1 coordinate 2,674, forward strand.
CAAGGCGCTCCTTTGGGAGCACATCGCGGCGTATATGCTCAAAAAGCCGTACACCGTGATCGACGGCGGCGAGACACGGCAGGAATCCGCGCATCTCGGCGTGCAGGCCGCGAAGTGCCCAAACATTCTCCTGCACGAGGCGGCGCGTCCGTTCGTGACAACCGAGGAGTTCCGCGCGCTGCTCGCGTTTGACGCGGAAAACGTGACCTACGGGCTCGACATCCCGTTCACCGTCCTGACGAGGGACGGAGACACGGTCGACGGGATCCTGGAGCGCAGCCGGCTGGTCAACATCCAGCTGCCGCAGAAGTTCAGCCGCGAGAAGCTCCTTTCGGCGTATGCGCGCGCCGACGAAGAGGGCCGGCGCTTCACCGAGGACGCGAGCCTTCTGTTCTACTACACGAAGGAGCCGGTGAAGATCCTCGAGGGCAGGCCGACGAACATCAAGATCACGAACGCGATGGACCTCAAGACCGGCGAGGCGATCTACAAAGAGTACATCGTCGGGAGGGTCTGAGATGGGAACGTGTATCATTACCGGGGCCGGGAGCGGCATCGGGCGCGCGGCTGCCGTAGAGATCGGCAAGGCGGGGTTGTTCTCCCATCTGGTGCTGATCGGCAGGAGCGCCGAAAAGCTCGCCGAGACGCGGGCGCAGATGGAAACCTCCTCCGAGGTGGAGCTTTGCACGTATGACCTGAGCGACCTTTCCGGCATCCCGGAGCTCGTGAAGGGCATCCGCGAGCGGACGGGGGAGATCGCCTGCCTGCTCAATATCGCGGGGTATACCGACCCGCAGCCGCTCTTTACGACGTCGGTAGAAAACATGGAGCAGACGTACCGCGTCAACGTGTTCGCGCCGTTTCTCCTGATCCGGGAGTGCGCGAAGTATATGCGCACGAACGCGGACGGCGCGAAGATCCTGAACGTGGCCTCCACGGCGGGGATCACGCCGCGTCCCGGCTGGCTCAGCTACGCCTCCTCGAAAGCGGCGGTGATCTCGATGTCCCAGACACTGACCGAGGAGCTCGCGGAGTACGGGATCCGGGTGTACTGCATCTCCCCGGGCCGCTGCGCGACGGCGCTGCGGCGGAAGCTCGCGCCGAACGAGGACCAGACGAAGATCATGCAGCCGGAGGAGGTCGGGCACATCATCTGTGAGCTGGTGTCGGATTCCGAGAAGTGCCTCGACGGGCAGAACATCATCATTCGGAAAAAGAATCTGTAAAACGAAAGAGCGCCGTCCCCGGGGAGCCGGGGGCGGCGCCGCGGCGTTTTCGCCGCATTTTTCTTTTAGTGTTCCGTCACGCTGGTGTCCCGGAAGAAAAAGGAAACGCACCAAAGCGCGGCCACGCACACGAGCGTGTAGACGATGCGGGCGAGCAGCGCGTCCTGTCCGCCGAAGATCCACGCGACGAGATCGAACTGGAAGACACCGATCAGGCCCCAGTTGACGCCGCCGATCACGGCCAGCGCGAGCGCGATTTTATCCATCATAGACACAGTCTCCTTTACATTGGTCTGCGCCTAGTTTGGCCCGCTTTGCGTGAATTATGCGAAAAATCAGTTTTTGAGGCTCTGCAGCGGCGCGGGGATGCGGCCGCCGCGGTCGATGAAGACCTTCGGCGAGACGCGGTTGACGTTCATGACCGGGCCGCTGCCGAGGAGCCCGCCGAAATTCAGCTCGTCGCCGACGTCTTTCCCGATGGCGGGGATGACGCGCACGGCGGTGGTCTTGGAGTTGACCATGCCGATCGCGGCTTCGTCCGCGATGATGCCCGAGAGGACTTCCGCGGGGACGTCGCCGGGGACGACGATCATGTCGAGGCCGACGGAGCAGACCGCCGTCATGGCCTCGAGCTTTTCGAGGCAGAGCGCGCCGCACTTCGCCGCGCGGATCATGCCGGCGTCTTCGCTGACGGGGATGAACGCGCCGGAAAGCCCGCCCACGTGGGACGACGCCATGACGCCGCCCTTTTTCACCGCGTCGTTGAGGAGCGCGAGCGCGGCCGTCGTGCCGTAGCCGCCGCAGCGCTCGATGCCCATGCCCTCGAGGATGTCCGCGACGCTGTCACCGACGGCGGGCGTCGGCGCGAGGGAGAGATCCACGATGCCGAACGGCACGGAGAGCCGCCTCGAGGCCTCCTGCGCCACGAGCTGGCCCATGCGGGTGATCTTGAACGCGGTGCGCTTGATGAGCTCCGCGATGGCGGAGAGGTCGTCCGAGGGGGAGGCCTTCGCGATGGCCGCGCGGACGACGCCCGGCCCGGAGACGCCGACGTTGATGACGCAGTCTGCTTCGCCGACGCCGTGGAACGCGCCGGCCATGAAAGGGTTATCCTCCGGGGCGTTGCAGAAGACGACGAGCTTCGCCGCGCCGATGCAGTCGCGGTCCGCCGTGCGCTCCGCGGTCTCGCGGATGACGCGGCCCATCTTCTTCACGGCGTCCATGTTGATGCCGGCCTTCGTGGAGCCGACGTTCACCGAGGAGCAGACGAATTCCGTTTCGCTGAGCGCCTCGGGGATGCTCTCGATCAGGGCGTAGTCGCCGGGGCCGAAGCCCTTCTGCACGAGCGCCGAATAGCCGCCGATGAAGTTCACGCCGACGGTCTTCGCGGCTCTGTCGAGCGCCCGGGCGAAGTGGACCGGGGACGCCGTCGGGTTCGCGCCCGCCAGGATCGCGATCGGCGTGACGGAGATGCGCTTGTTGACGATCGGGATGCCGTATTCGCGGCTGATGTCCTCGCCGGTCCGCACGAGGTGTTCCGCGAAGCCGCAGATCTTGTCGTAGACCTTGCGGCAGGCGGCCTCGGTGTTCGGATCGATGCAGTCGAGGAGGGAGATGCCCATGGTGATCGTGCGCACGTCGAGATTTTCGTCGTCGATCATCTGGATGGTTTCGAGAATGTCTTTTGTATTGATCATGTGCCGCCCCTCAGATCCTGTGCATGGAATTGAACACGTCTTCGTGCATGACGTGGATGGAGAGACCCATTTTGCGGCCGAGCTCGTCGAATTCCTCCGAGAGGTCCGCGATGCGGATGTTCGATTTTGTGAGGTCCACCAGCATGATCATGGCGAAGACATCCTGCAGGATCGACTGCGTGACCTCCAGCACGTTGATGCCGTGCGTGGCGCAGCTCGCGGTGATCTGCGCCAGAATGCCCACCATATCCTTGCCGATGACGGTGATGACTGCTCTCATAGTCTGTTCCTTTCTGCGCCCGAGGCGCCTGTTTTCCGTTTTTCATCCCGTTTTCTCTCTGTGGAGATGTATTTAATTATCCGATAAATTCGCGCGGCTGTCAAGCGGAAACACCCGCTTTTCTCATTTTTTTGGCGCGCGCGGGACTTTTTTCGCGGTTTTCCTTTTTTATGTGTTGCGCCCGGCATGGTTTTGTGATAGAATGGACGGCGGCGGGAACGGGGAAACGCGTGCCCGCGAGCGAATCACGGGGGATGGAAGTATGACGATCCGCAGGGCGGAGCTCTCTGATCTTGAGGCGCTGACGCGCATCTACAATTACGAGGTGATCAACGGCACCTCGACGTTCGATCTCTATCCGCGCACGGTGGAGGAGCGGAAGGAATGGTTCTTCGCCCACAATGTGGAGAACCATCCGCTGTTCGTCTCCGAGGAGGACGGAGAGGTCACGGGGTATGTGAGCCTCTCGCAGTACCGCGAAAAGGAAGCCTACAAGCAGACCGTGGAGCTTTCCATCTACATCGACCCGGCGCACCGGGAAAAGGGCGTCGCCTCCGCGCTGATGGCGTTTATTCTGGATTACGCCCGGCGCGACCCGACGATCCACAACGTCGTCTCGGTCATCACCTCGGGGAACAGCGTCAGCTCCCATCTGCACGAAAAATTCGGGTTCACGTTCTGCGGGCGCATCCCGCAGGTGGGCTTGAAGTTCGGCGAGTACCGGCACATCGACAATTACAGTCTGATCGTGGAGGACGAAGCATGACGGAAAAAAGGCCAATCCGAAACTCCGCGAAGGCGCTCATCGTGCGGGACGGGAAGCTGCTCGTCGTGCGACTAAGGGACAGCGACGGGGAATGGAGCATCCTGCCCGGCGGCGGGCAGGAGACCGGCGAGCTCTTGCCGGAGGCCGCCGCGCGGGAGGCCGCGGAGGAGCTCGGCGTGCGCGTCGCCGTCGAGGATCTCGCGTTTGTCATCGAGGGGGAGCGGGGCGAGCCGTTCCACCGGGTGGATCTCGTGTTCCGGTGCAGATATCTCGGGGAGCTCGAAGCGCCCGTGCTGCACGGGGACACGAACCAGATCGGCGCGAAATGGCTGCCGCTCGAGACACTGAACCGCTCCGATCTGTACCCCTCGAAGCTCCGCCGCGCGATCATGGACCTGTACGCCGGAAAGCCGCACGGCGTCTACCTCGGCAGCGAATGCGCCGGGGACCCGGAGATCACAGACTGAATGCAGGCGCAGCCGCCGAAAAGAGGCTGCGTCTTTCTTTTTTCAAAATTTTTTCATTGGAATGCAATAAAAAGGGCACATTTTGGATTTACTCTTATGAAAGGAAAAAACGAAGGTGAGGGATGACGATGGACACAGCAAAACGGAGGCTGGACCCCGCGCGGCTCAACGCGCTGCTACAGAGCACCGCCGAAGGGGACACGGACGCGTTCGCCGCGCTGTATGAGGAGACAAAGGCGGCGGTTTTCGGCTTTTGCCTGTCGATCCTGCGGAATCGGGCGGACGCAGAGGACCTGACGCACGACTGCTTCGTGCGGGTCTTCCTCGCGGCGGAACAGTACCGCCGGGCGCAAAACCCCATGGCGTGGGTGTTGACAATCTCGCGGAACCTTTGCCTGCACCGCCTTCGGGACCGGGAACGGCCGACGGAGGAGACGGTCTGGGCGGACGAGGAGGCCGGGACGCTTTCCGCAGAGGACCGGCTCGTGCTGCGCCGCTGCATGGATGCGCTCTCCGACGAGGAGCGGAGCATCGCGGTGCTCCATGCTGTCTCCGGGCTGAAGTTCCGGGAAATCGCCTCGCTTTTGGGGATCCCCCTTTCAACGGTACTCTCGAAGTACCGCCGTTCGATGAAAAAGCTCAGAGATTTATGGCAGGAAGGAGAGACGGAAGGATGAAAAACCGAGAGATGGAAAAGAAGATCGCGGCGGCGGTCGAACACGCGTCGCCGAACGGATTCGACGACGTTCTGCGGGACGCGAGAAGCGGCGCGGCGGAGGTCGTCTTCACGGAAACGCCGAAGCGGCGTTCCGGCTGGGTGCGCGCCTTGTCGTGCGCGGCGGCGCTCGTCCTCGTGCTTGCGGCGGTCTTCGGGGTATACCTGTACCGGACCGATTACGCCGTGGCCTCGACCGTGGCGCTCGAGGTGAACCCGAGCCTTGAGATCCGCGTGAACAGCAGGGAGACCGTGCTCGAGGTGATCCCGAAGAACGACGACGCGAAGGCGGTCATCGGCGACATGGATTTCAAGGGAAGCAAGCTCGACGTGACGGTGAACGCGCTGGTGGGCTCGATGCTGCGGCACGGGTACCTCAGCGACCTCGCGAATTCGATCCTCGTCACGGTGGACAGCAAGGATTCGCAGGGCGCGGCGCTGCAGGATAAGCTGACGCGGGAGATCAACGACCTGTTCGCGACGGGCGGATTCTCCGGGGCGGTGCTCAGCCAGACGGTCCGGGACGACAGCGCGCTCGCCGCGCTCGCCGAGGAATACGGCATCACGCTCGGCAAGGCGCAGCTCATCGCGGAGATCATCGCGAAGGACAGCCGGTACACGTTTGAATCGCTTTCCGGTCTGACGATCAACGACCTGAACCTCATCCGGAATTCGGGCGGCGTGCCCGTGGAGGAGACCGCCGACCCGGCGGAGAAGATCGTGACCGTCGGAAGCGCGAGCGACGCGGGATACATCGGCAAGGATGCCGCGCGCCGCGCCGCGCTCGAGGCGGCGGGCGTCACCGAGGCGGAGGTGCTCGACGGCGTGTGGATCGGCATGGACTGGGAAGACGGCGTGATGGTGTACGAGGTGGAGTTCAACGCCGGGAGCTGGGGCTACGAGTGCGAGGTCAACGCGACGGACGGCAGAGTCCTGCAGTGCGAGCGCGACGAGCCGCACCAGGTGACGGTCGTGAACGGCACGGGCCACCACGACGAGGACGAACACCACGGCACGGTGCAGACGGCGGCCCTCTCGGAGGCGGAGGCATACGCTGCGGCGTTTGCGGACGCGGGCGTTTCGGAAGCGGACGTGACGGGGAAGACCATCCGGTATGAGTGGGACGACGGGAGAGCGGTCTATGAGATCGAGTTCCGGACGGAGACCGCCGTGTACGACTATGAGATCGACGGCGATACCGGCGCGGTCGTAAAGGGCGAGAAGGAGCAGCTAACACCGCGCTCCGGCGAGAGCGACGCGCTGGCCGCGCTGATCGGCGAGGCCGAGGCGAAGGCGGCGGCGCTGCGGCACGCGGGCGTCCCGGACGGGACGGACGCGGTCGTCAAGCTGGACCGCGACGACGGACGGCAGGTCTATGAGGTGAAGTTCACGAGCGGCGGGAGCGCGTACGACTATGAGATCGACGCGATGAGCGGCGCGATCCTCAAGAGCGAGAAGGAGCTGCTGCAGGGGCAGCAGGCGGGCTCCGCCGACGGGAATGAAAGCGCGGCGGGCGTGACCTTGGAGCAGGCGAAGGCGATCGCGTTCCAGCACGCGGGTCTTTCGGAGACGGCGGTCTCCGTTGTGAAGGCAGAGAAGGACACGGACGACGGCAAGACGGTCTATGAGATCGAGTTCCGCACGGAGAGCGACGAATATGAGTACAAGATCGACGCGGCGACCGGCGCGGTCCTCAAGAGCGAAAAGGAGGGGCTGAAAGGCACTTCCTCCGGGAACACGGCGCAGACCGGCGGCGCGGGCGTGACCTTGGAACAGGCGAAGGCGATCGCGCTCAAGCACGCGGGCTTTGCGGAGTCGGCGGTCTCCGGCATGAAGGCGAAGCAGGACCGGGACGACGGCAGGACGGTCTATGAGATCGAGTTCCGCTCCGGCGGCGACGAGTACGAGTATGAGATCGACGCGCTGACCGGCGCGATCCTCAAGAGCGAACGGGACCGCGACTGAGCGCTTCCCAAATGAAAAAGGTGCAGATAAAACGATAGTAGGGCCGGTACGGCGGAATGCCGTACCGGCCCTTTGGGGCTGCTGGCAGATGGTGTTAAGCGTTTGACGCGCGTCAGGCGTTGTAGTCCTTCGCGACGTCGAGCTGGAGCTCGTCGATCTTCTCGCGGAGGGTGAGGAAATCCTGGAACGCGTCGGGCTTTTGGGCGGGGTTGCGCAGGAGTGCCGCGGGGTGGAGCGTCGCCATGAGCAGCGTGCCGTTTCGCTCCGTGAACCGGCCGTGCTCCCGGGTGATCTTGAGATCGGGCTTGATGATGCGCTGGCCCGCGATGCGCCCGAGGCAGACGATGATCTTCGGGCGGATGAGCGCGACCTGATTGCGCAGCCAGCCGATGCACGCCTCCTGCTCCTCGGGGAGGGGGTCGCGGTTTTTCGGCGGGCGGCACTTGACGATGTTCGCGATGTAGACGTTCGTCTTTCGGTCGAGGTCGACGGCGGCGAGCATTTTGTCGAGGAGCTGGCCGCCGCGCCCGACGAACGGCTCGCCCTGCAGGTCCTCGTTCTCACCCGGGCCCTCGCCGATGAACATGATCTTCGCCTCGGGGTTCCCCACGCCGAAGACGACGTTATGGCGCGTCTCGGCGAGCCCGCATTTTCTGCACTGCATACAGCTTTCCCGAAGGGCTTCCACCGTCTGGATCATTCTGAAACCACGCTCCTTTTTTCGCGCTGCCGCATTTCTCTCTAAGTATAGCACACTCCGGCGAAAAATCCTAGTCGAAAGCCTTGTTTTTTTTCCGGAATTGGTGTACAATGGGGATGAAAAACCCGAAAGGCGAGGTGTATTCCAATGAAAATCATGGTGGAGACCTCCGCGCGTCATCTCCATGTGACGGACGAGGATCTCAAGAAGCTGTTCGGCGAGGGCGCCGTCCTCTCCAACAAGAAGGATCTTTCCCAGCCCGGCCAGTTCGCGACGAACGAGAAGGTCGAGGTCATCGGGCCGAAAGGCTCTCTCGTGATGTCCATCCTCGGGCCGACGCGTCCGGAGACGCAGGTCGAGGTCGCGCTGACCGACGCCAGAAAGCTCGGCATTGCCGCGCCGATCCGTGAGTCCGGCGACCTCGAGGGCACGCCCGGCTGCACGCTGCGCGGCCCGGCGGGCGAAGTCGTGATCGAAAAGGGCGTCATCGCGGCGAAGCGCCACATCCATTTCAACGTCGAGGAAGCGGCCGAGGCCGGCGTCGTCGACAAGCAGATCGTCTCCGTGAAGGTCGGCAAGGAAGGCGAGCGCAGCGTGATCTTCGGCGACGTGGTCGTGCGCGTCAGCCCGAAGTACGCGGCGGCCATGCACATCGACACCGACGAGTCCAACGCGGCGGCGCTCGGCGGCACCGTGGACGGCGAGATCCTCAAGTAATTTTCGCAGACCGCAGACCGGCGGCAGGGTGACCTGCCGCCGGTTTTGTGTCTGTTTATGGGCGGGGAACGCTGCGTTCAGGCCGCGGGGCCGTGCTTTTTTGCGGAGAGCGCGGCGATCCCGCGCCAGACGGCCCAGAGCAGCGCCGCCCCGAGCGCCGTCATGCACATATAGAGGACGAGGACCGCGCCCTTCCCGAGCACGGGAACGAGGTCGCGGAAGACCACCTGCTCCATCTCACAGGCAGGGTTGATGTAGAAGAGGTTGATCTCGCCGAACCGCTTGAGGGAGGCGTTCAGCACGGCGGCCAAAACGCAGCAGGCGGCGTAGAGCAGGAGCGCGTTTTTGAGGTCGCGCGGGGACGGCTTTCCCCGCGCGATCCCCGCGAGCACGCCGACGGCGGCGAGCGCCGCGTGCCACGCGAAGGAGTGGAACGTCAGGGCGGGCAGCGCGTAGTGCAGGCCGGAGGTGTCCGCGAGGACGATCACCCCGCCGAGCAGGCCGAACGTCATGAGGTAGGTGAGCAGGGCGTTTTTAAGGCTTTCCCGCCGGACGTGCGGCAGGACCAGGAGCACGTACATCGGCGTGGAGCAGAGCTGGAACGGGAAATACAGCCAGATATACGCGCCGCCGTTCACCGCGAACGTCAGCGTGAACTGCTTCCAGATCTCGGAGAGCAGCATCACGACGCCGCAGACGAGGAAAAACGCGCGGAAACGCAGCGCGGGATTCGGTTTTTGCAATTCGGTTCGGTTCATGATAAAACTCCGTGCCGCGAATTTCAGAATGCGGCGGTTTTCCCTTATTATATACCTGTTTTCCGGAAAATAAAAGGGAGGGGCCCGGTTTTCGGGAAAAGATTTCACAAAAAGCGATAACAGTTGCATTTTTTATCGCGGTATGATATGATGGAGGGCGGAAAAGCGCAGGAAGAACGGAGTGCCGCGGCGAAGCAGAGCGCTCTGCTTTTCGTTCCCGTACACGGGAACGAATGCTCCTCTATTCGGGGGAAGAAGAAAGGGCCGCGTCGCGCGGAGGGAGACGGGACGATGACGGGTGACGAACTGTACAGGGTGTACTGCGCCTGGGAGCCGGGGATGTACCGGCGGTCCCGCGCGCAGCTGTTCCACGCGACGGAGCTGATGCACGTCACCTTAGAAGAAAGCGAGCGCGGATTTGTCGACCGGCTCTATCGGGCCGCCTCCAAGTACGAGGACGGGAGGCTCGGGCTGTTCGTTTTTTATGAGGAAAATGTCTTTCGCGACGGGAGCAGCGCGAATGGGGAAGCGGAGCTCGTCTCGACGGGGTATTTTGTGCAGCGCGCGGACTGAACAGGGGTATCGACCGGCTCTATCGGGCAGCCTCGAAGTACGAGGACGGGAGACTTGGGCTGTTCGTCTTATATGAGGAGAATGTCTTTCGCGACGGGAGCGGCGTGAACGGGGAAGCGGAGCTCGTCTCGACGGGGTATTTTGTGCAGCGCGCGGACTGAACAGGGGTATCGACCGGCCTGCCGGGCCGCCTCCAAGTACGAAGACGGGAGGCTCGGGCTGTTCGTTTTCTATGAGGAGAATGTCTTTCGCGATGGGAGCAGCGCGGACGGGGGAAGCGGAGCTCGTCTCGACGGGGTATTTTGTGCAGCGCGCGGACTGCGTTCGGAACGCCCCTTTGAGGGACGCGAAAAAAATCAAGATTTCTCTTGACAAACGGCGGAAAACCGCCTATAATAGAGTACGTAGAAAAACAAAGCGGAGCATCCTGCTCTCACCCGTGCAGCCTTCTGCCACAGGTCCATACGAAACGGAAAACGCGTTTTGCGCGTTTTGCGGCGTTGGTGTGCGGGCAGAGCGATCTGTCCGTTTTTTTGCGCCGCTTTGTACAGAACCAGATTTGCGCAGCTATGGAGGTGCTTCACCATCAGCAAACAGGAACTGCAGATCAACGAAGAGATCCGCGACAAAGAGGTTCGCGTCGTAGGCGCGGACGGCGCACAGCTCGGCATCATGTCCGCTCGCGACGCGATGCATCTGGCGCAGGAAAAAAATCTTGACCTTGTCAAGATCGCGCCGCAGGCCAAGCCGCCCGTCTGCAAGATCATCGACTACGGCAAGTACCGCTTTGAACAGTCGAAGCGGGAAAAAGAAATGAAACGCAACCAGCGTGTTGTGGAGCTCAAGGAGATCCGGCTCTCCCTGAACATCGACACCCACGACTTCGAGACGAAGCGGAACCATGCGCTCCGGTTCCTCTCCGAGGGGAACAAGGTCAAGGTGTCCATCCGTTTCCGCGGCCGTGAGATGGGCCATCCCGAGATCGGCACGGAGATCATGCAGCGGTTCGCGCAGTCTCTTGCGGAGACGGCGAACATCGATAAGGCCCCGAAGCTGGAGGGCCGGAGTATGCTGATGTTCCTCAGCCCGAAGCCCCAGAAGTAACTGTTCATTGACTATCTAAGGAGGATCCCAAAATGCCGAAGCTCAAAACCCACAGCGGTGCGAAGAAGCGCCTGAAGATCTCGAAGAACGGGAAGGTCATCCGCGCGCACGCGAATACCAGCCACCTTTTCAACGGCCACGGCAAGACCGCGAAGTGGAAGCGCCACAACAGAGGCACCGCCGTTACCGACAAGACGAACGTCAAGGCCGTCAGGAAAATGCTGCCCTACGAGTAAGAAGGGCCCGCTTAAAAACGCTACACCGGAGGTTATTATAAATGGCTAGAGTGAAAGGCGCGCTCTCTACGCGCAAGAGAAGAAATAAGGTCTTAAAACTCGCGAAGGGCTACTGGGGCTCGAAGAGCCGCCACTTCAAGATGGCGAAACAGGCCGTCATGAAGTCCGGCAACTACGCGTATATCGGCAGAAAGCAGAGAAAGCGCGATTTCCGCCGCATCTGGATCACCCGCATCAACGCCGCGTGCCGTGCGAACGGCGTGTCCTACTCCGTTTTCATGAACGGTCTGAAGAAGGCGGGCGTGACGCTCAACAGAAAGATGCTTTCCGAGATCGCGATCGCGGACAGCGCGGCTTTCAAGGCTCTTGTCGAAACCGCGAAGGCCGCCCTCTAATAGTTCAGTTTCGCGCTCGGAAGTTCTCCGGGCGCGATTTTTCTTTGTTGGAGGGATCTGAGAATGGAGACGGTGACGAGCCGGAAGCATCCCGCCGTGCAGCAGGCGGCGGCGCTCCTGAAAAGCGCGCAGCAGCGCCGCGAGACGGGCCTGTTCCTCGCGGAGGGCGCGCGCCTTTGCGCCGACGCCGCCGAGAGCGGTGTGGAGATCGAGCGCTGCTTTTTTACGTTGGAGGCCGAAGAAAAATACGGGCGGTACCTCGGCCCGGTCCTCGAAGCGGCGCGGGAGCGCTTTTGCGTTGCGCCGCACGCTGCGGAGCTGCTCTCCGACACGAAGCACCCGCAGGGGGTCTTCTGCGTCTGCGCCGTGCCGAAGCCGCGCCGCGCGCTGTGGGACGCGCCGCGCGCGCTGGTGCTCGAGGACGTGCAGGACCCCTCGAACGTGGGCGGCGTGCTGCGGACCGCAGAGGCGCTCGGCGTGCCGGACGTCTGTTTCGTCGGCGCGTGCTGCGACCCGTTCTCCCCGAAGGTCGTGCGCGGGTCCATGGGCGCGGTGTTCCGCCTCGCGCTGCACAGCTTTCCGGAACCGTCCGCCTGCGCCGACCGGCTGCGTGAAGCGGGGTTCCGGCTGTTTGCGGCGGTCCCGACCGGCGGGGAGGACATCACGGCGGTCGGGTTTTCCGGGGAGAAATGCGCGGCCTGGGTCGGGAACGAGGGGAACGGTCTCTCGAAAGACGCGCTCGCCCGCGCGGACCGGCGGATCACGATCCCGATGGCGGGCAGGGCGGAGTCGCTGAACGCGTCCGTCGCGGGCGCGATCGTCCTCTGGGAGATGGTGCGCGGAGAGAAAAGGGGGAAGACGGATGGATAATCGGGTGTATTGGATCTGGCTGCAGAACGCATTCGGGCCGGGCAGTCCGAAGCCGCGGCAGATCGCGGAGCGCTACGGCGGCCCGGAGTCCTTTTACCGGATGGGCGCCGGATTTTGGAGCGACTGCTCGTTCATCTCGGACCGGGAATTCGCGTCGCTCAGCGCGTTCGGCCCGGCGCACGCGGAGGCGTCGCTCGAGTACTGCGACAAGCTCGGGCAGGAGGTCCTCACGCCGGATATGCCCGGCTACCCCGCGCTCCTCAAGGAGATCTACAACCCGCCCGCCGCGCTCTATGTGCGGGGAAAGCTCCCGGAGAGCGCGCTCACCGTGACGGTCGTCGGGACGCGGAAGGCGGGCGAAAAGGGACGCGCCGCAGCGCGTGAGATCGCCTGCGGGCTCGGCCAGCGCGGCGTGACCGTCGTGAGCGGCGGCGCGCTCGGCGTGGACAGCGAAGCGCACCGGGGCGCGATGCTCGGCGGCGGGAAGACGGTCGCCGTGCTTCCCTGCGGCCTCGATTACCCGTATCTCATGGACAACGCGATGCTGCGCGGCGAGATCGTCGACCGGGAGGGCGCGCTCCTCACGGAGCTGCCCGCGCAGTCGCCCGTGCGGCAGGGCGCATTCCAGCTGCGGAACCGCATCCTCTCCGGCCTTGCGGACGGCGTGCTCGTCGTGGAAGCGCCGGAAAAGAGCGGCGCGCTCATCACCGCGAAGCACGCGCTCGAACAGGACCGGGAGGTGTTCGTCTATATCGGCGGGGAAGGCAAGGCGTTCGCAGGCTGCGCTGCGCTGGAGCGCGACGGCGCAAAGCGCGTTTCCGGCGCGGAGGAGATCGTCGCCGCGTTCGAGGGGAGAATGCGCACGGAGCGCAGGGAGCTCCTCTCGGCGGCCATCGCCTCGATGCGGGAGCGGGAACGCCCCGCAAAAGCTGCCGGGAACAAAGCGCCGGAAAAAGAGGAGAACGCGGCCGTTCCGGAAGGGCTTTCGGACGGCGCCGCCGCCGTGCTCGCGGCACTCGGGAAAGAGCCGGTCCACGTCTCCGTGCTCGCGATGAAGGCCGGGCTTTCACCGGGCGGCGTCCTCGCGGCGCTGACCGAGCTGGAGATCCGCGATCTCGTCGCGGCGCTGCCGGGACAGCGCTTTCGCAGGCCGTGATGTTTCGCGACAGCGCAAATTCGCACCATCCGCTTGCAAAAAAGCGATCCCTGTGGTATACTATCAAAATGGATTTTCTTCGATCATTCCCCGGCGCGGCTTCGGTCTCGCCGGTGCTTCGATAGACAGGAGACAAAAAGGAGACGGTCAGTATGTCCAAGCTCGTCATTGTGGAGTCGCCCGCCAAGGCGCGGACGATCAAAAAATACCTCGGCGACGGGTACGAGGTCATCGCGTCCATGGGCCATGTGCGGGACCTGCCGAAGGCCCGCCTGTGCGTGGACGTGAAGGACGATTTCAAGCCGAAATACGCGGTCATCAAGGGGAAGGAGAAGCTCGTCTCGGAGCTGAAGAGCGCGGCGCAGGACAGCGACGGCGTCCTGCTCGCGACCGACCCCGACCGCGAGGGCGAGGCCATCTCGTGGCACCTCGCGTATCTGCTCGGGCTGGACGACACGGCGCAGAACCGCGTGACGTTCAACGAGATCACGAAGACGGGCATCCGGGAGGGCATGGCCCATCCGCGCTCCATCGATATGGACCTTGTGAACGCGCAGCAGGCGCGGCGCATCCTCGACCGGCTGGTAGGGTACTCCCTCAGCCCGTTCCTCGCGAAGACGATCCGGCGGGGGCTCTCCGCGGGGCGCGTGCAGTCCGTCGCGCTCAGGATCATCGTGGACCGCGAGGAGGAGATCCGGCGGTTCAAGCCGGAGGAATACTGGAGCATCGACGCGAAGCTGACCGCGCCGCCCGCGCGGAACGTGTTCTCCGCATCGTTCTACGGCGATCGGAACGGCGAGATCAAGATCAGCGACAAGGAACAGGCGGACGCGATCCTCGCGGCGCTCGAAAACGTGCCGTTCGTCGTGGAGTCCGTCAAAAAGGGAAAGAAAAACAAGCAGCCCGCGCCGCCGTTCATCACGTCGACGCTGCAGCAGGAGGCCTCGCGCAAGCTGGGGTTCCAGGCGCGGCGCACGATGCAGGCCGCGCAGGAGCTCTATGAGGGCGTCGACATCGAGGGCGTCGGGACCGTCGGCCTCATCACCTATATGCGTACCGATTCGCTGCGGCTCTCCGAGGACGCGATCGGCGAGGCGGTGGACTTCATCGGCGCGCGGTGGGGGAAGAGCTACCTCCCCGCGAAGCCCCGCCACTATAAGGCGCGTGCCGGCGCGCAGGACGGCCACGAGGCCATCCGGCCGACATCGGTGGCCCTGACGCCGAAGGACGTGGAAAGCTCCCTGACGCGCGACCAGTACAAGCTCTATAAG